>NZ_JAUBTV010000086.1:0-29547 GCF_036705145.1 Microcoleus sp. B5-D4
AGCGGCGATGAATGATGACTATATGATGCAGATTCTCAAGTGCTTGTGTCAAGCCTGATTAAGATGCTCTTACCCTGCTTAACAATCCTAAAAATAGTTTGTTTTTGCTGGTTTAAGGCTTACTGAATTCAGCCTCTAGCTGTTTAAAGAGTTTTCGCTGCTCTCGGTCCAACAATTTATGCCTAAAAGTGTGTCTCATGTCCTGTTTCACGAGGGCATTGCGAGTTTAACCTTGACTACTCTAGTGTACTAGAAATTTCCTGAGTTTTAGGAAGGGATTTAAGAAATTAAAGCCGTCCTAGCGGGACTTAAACAAAAAATACGGTGAAAATACGTTATAATGCTTGCTATGCAAGCATATAACGTTAAAGAATGACCAATGAAAGAGACAACCCCTGCCGCGATGCCCCCCTGCTTCGATAGATGGTGTCAAAGATTTGACGATATTTTTGGTCATCTTGCCCAAAAACGAGAGTTTAGGAACTATTTAGGGGGATTATTGGGAGAAAGTGAGCGAAAAAACCTGTCGCAGATGGCAGCAAATGCCGTGGGAGTAACTTACCACAAATTACATCATTTTTTAACAGCAGCGCCTTGGTCATTCAATGAGCTAAATCAACGTCGCCTAGACGTAATGAATCAGTGTCACTTGCGCCAAGATTAGTCGAGGATTTAGCCTGATAATAGATGATTCAGGTCACCGAAAAAGTGGTAATTTTACCGACGGTGTAGGCAGACAATACATCGGACAAATCGGAAAAACTGACAATGGGGTAGTAATAGTTACAAGTCATCTATATGATGGTAAAAAGAGCCTGCCATTAGATATTGAATTATATAAAAAAGCCGACTCATTACCAGAAGGAAAAGAGGACCCAGAATTCAAGAAAAAGCCAGAAATAGCCATAAATTTAATAGACAAAACCTTAGCGAGAGGCTATAAGCCAGGAATAGTCTTGATGGATGCAGGGTATGGTAATAACACCAGTTTTTTACAAGAATTAGAAAACCGAAAATTAAAATATATCGGAGGAATCGCCAAGAATCGCAAAGTAATAATTCAAAAAACCGAAAATGAAACAGAGGAAATTCGAGTAGAAAACTTAACAAAAGCCTTACCTGTAGGGGCTTTCACAAAAATCCAACTCAATCTCGAACGACCGAGAACAGTATGGGTAGCAATTAAAGAAGTCGAGTTATCAAAATGCACGGGTAAGAAAGTAATAGCCATCGTCATGAATGCAGATACTTTCGATACCGCCACTGAAATAGATTATTTGATGAGTAATGTGGACTTATCAAAAGCGACAGAGGAGTGGATAGTAAAAACTTATTCACAAAGAAATTGGGTTGAAGTTTTCTATCGGGAAGCCAAGGGCTGGTTGGGGTTAAATGAATATCAAGTCAGAGATGAAATCAGCCTGAAAAGACATTTCATTATGGTGTTTTGTGCCTACACTTTCATTCTCTGGCATACCTTAACAGGAGGATTAAGGCGCAAATGGGCAAACAAACCTTTAAACACTTTTAGTGATGCACTCGAAGCATTTCGGACAGCCATATCTTTTAGGTTTGTGAAATGGTTGAACCAAAATTGGGACGTATTCTCCGCTTATAAAGCCAGTTTAGGCTTTGTTTGGGCTTAAAATTTGTTTAAGTCCCGCTAGAAGGACAGGGTTTTAAACCCAGATTTTTGATAAAAATGCGTTCCCAGCCAAAGCAGGCTGGGAACGAGAAAAACCAGAAAAACTCGAAAAATCTTTGATTAAACCGCAGCCAACTCAGGAGTCGGGCGCTTGCTGTGGCGGATACCCTCGATCGCCCCTGCGTAATCATTCGCCTTAAACACAGCAGAACCAGCGACGATCGCATTTGCGCCCGCTTCCAGAACCTGCCAAGTATTGTTCCCCTTCAAACCGCCATCCACCTCAATCCAAGGATCGAGGCCCTTGTCGTCGCACATTTTACGCAACTGGCGAATTTTCGGCAAAACAGCCGGGATAAAACTTTGACCACCAAAGCCCGGATTGACGCTCATAATCAGCACCAAATCGCAAAGTTCCAGCACGTACTCGATCAACTCCAAAGGCGTCGAAGGATTCAGAACCACACCAGCCATTTTCCCCAATTCCCGAATTTGGCCGAGGGTACGGTGCAAGTGAGGCGAAG
This sequence comes from Microcoleus sp. B5-D4, assembly GCF_036705145.1. Taxonomy (NCBI): domain Bacteria; kingdom Bacillati; phylum Cyanobacteriota; class Cyanophyceae; order Oscillatoriales; family Microcoleaceae; genus Microcoleus; species Microcoleus sp. B5-D4. Next base: position 2,170 of record NZ_JAUBTV010000086.1, read on the forward strand.
CATTGTGTTCCGCGTGAACCGAAATAATGTCAGCACCAGCCTTAGCGAAGTCCTCGACGTACTTCTCCGGCTCCACAATCATCAAGTGGACATCGATCACCTTGGTAGTAACAGGGCGAATTGCCTCAACAATCAGCGGCCCGATAGTAATATTAGGAACAAAGCGACCGTCCATCACATCTACGTGAATCCAGTCAGCCCCAGCTCGATCGACAGCCTGAATCTCTTCTCCGAGACGGCTAAAATCGGCTGATAATATGGATGGAGCAATAACGATTGGTTTTTGGGATTGGGTCATGGCTAAGTCTGTTCTCCTGTCTGCTGTGCTGTATCCAGTTTATCAAAATACGGGTCTCCGGGTCGAAAAGTTGCCAACGATCGATCGCGAGATCCCCAGCACCGAAAAATTTTGCCTCTGACAGACAAGTTTGGCGATCACACCAGCCCTGCTATCCGAATTTTGGTTTAGGATATAAATTTTCCCTCTAACAAATAACTTGTGTGCAAAATCCGACCGAAAGCATCCAGGATACAAGCCCCCAAATTCATCCGTCCAGAAATAAAAAACCTGTATCCGATGAAACTTGCCGCCCGAATTTATCTCGCGCAAGTCAATGCTTCAATCTAAAATCTAAAATCTAAAATCTAAAATCGATTGACCTTCTGCAAATTTTGAGTACCGAATCATGAAAAATACAGATCCCTTAGAAAATCCTGAACTCGATCGTGCCAGTCTGTTTGTATTAATGATCCCCGTCATCGGCTTTTTCCCCGCCCTGTGGACTCTTTACCGCCGTCAGGGTACTCCCGAACGCAAAGCCATCAGCCGCTTGGCAATTGCCCTTGCTTTTAGTTGGCTCTTAGGACATATTCTTTTAGAAGCGGGAGCGATTTCTGCGGAATCTCCGACACTTCCCATGTTATTAATGAGTAGCCTGCTAACAACCAGCTATTTCATCGTTGCTCTGGGACTGATGGTTCGCCTCTGGAAGCGTCAACCACTATGGTTGCCCGGAATTAGTCGGGTAGCCGAGCAAGTAGTAGGCAAACATTTATCATAATTTAGGGTTCTTTTAAGCCCCTACCCTATTGATTGAGTGCGTCTTCAGCTTGATACTACATATTGCCATTATCTTTTTTATTTTTGTTGTGTGTGAGGAAGCCAGTGCCAGCTCAAAAAATTCCTAATCAAGACCCTATCCAACAATCAACTGCTCAACCTGCCACCAAAAAAGCTTCCCAGCCCCATCGAGGCCGCTGGCTGGGTTTTGGTTTTGGTTTGGCGGGAGTAGCCATGCTCTCAGCCACAGCCGGAGCATTGCTAGCCGTCTCCCTTTCTACAACGCCGCTTCAGCAACAAAAGTTGAGCCCTGAAGAAGCAGCAGTATTTTCTCAAGGCGACATGGCAAAGCTCAGCATGAAAATGCCGGAGCTGACTCGGCCAGTTAATATTTTAGTTTTAGGACTTAAAGTTCTGACCTCTGACATCGAAGGAAGTGTCAACAAAAATGTCGGACACGAGGTTTGGGAAAACTCATTTAAGGGGTTAACCGATACCATGCTTTTGGTTAGGTTTGACCCTCAAAATAAAAAGTTAAGCGTGCTTTCCATTCCGCGAGACACCCGCACCTATGTTGAAGGCAGGGGCGAGGTGAAAATCAACGAAGCTAATTACTACGGTGGCCCGGCTTCGTCAGCGAAGTCAGTCAGCGGACTCCTGGGCGGTGTAGGAATTGACCGCTATGTCACAGTTAATATTCATGGCATAAAAAGTTTGGTCGATGCCCTGGGTGGCATTACTATTAATGTCCCTAAAGACATGAAGTATACCGATCACAGCCAGCATTTATATATAGATTTAAAGGCTGGCAAGCAGAAACTCAACGGCGAACAAATCGTCCAATATTTGCTTTACCGACACGACGATTTGGGCGACATCGGGCGGGTGCAGCGCCAACAATTGTTGATGCGGGCTTTTGTGGAACAGGAAGTAAATGTAGGTTTGCTGTCTCGACTACCGAAGATTTTGTCGGTGATTCAGTCTCACCTTGACACGAATTTGAGTATAGAAGAATTGGTAGCTTTGGCTGGTTTTGCTACTCAAACCGATCGCGCTGGCGTGCAGATGTTGATGGTTCCCGGTAAATTTAGCGATTCTAAGGACTACAAGTCAAGTTTTTGGTTGCCAGACCAATATGCCATCGAAACTATGGTGGCGGAACATTTTGACTTCGGCCAAAATACTTGGCAAATTGAGAATGCTGATTCGACTTTTCTGAATGTGGCGATTCAAGATAGTACCGGAGATCCATCGGCTGTTGAAGATTTTGTCAATAAATTGACTCAAGCCGGTTATCGGAATGTTCAGGTTTATAAAGCTTGGCCCGAACCGCTGGAGGTAACTACTCTAGTAGCTCAACAGGGCGATCTTAAAGGTGCTCAAGCAATTCGCCAGTTTTTGGGTTTTGGAGATGTGCTGGTTGAGAGTACGGGTTCTTTGCAGTCCGACGTGACAATTAGATTGGGTAAGGATTGGTTGCAGAAAAAGGCTCAGTCCGGCGGTGCGGCTAAGTCTTTTTAAACGGGGATTTAACTGGGGTATTTGTAGGGACACAGCAATGCTGTGTCCTCTTCTTTTCTGTTGATAGAGAGGGAGGCGATCGCTTTTTTGTCGATTTACTGATATCAATTCCGGTTTCACCGGAATGATGTGGACGGTTGACGGTTGACAGTCAACAGTCAACAGTCAACAGTGAACTCGAATTTACTATTCCGATGCTAACGGATTTGATATGATACTATATTTTTTGGTGATGATGAATCACGATCGCAATACCGATACTTCCCTCCGAAACCTGAACTGAAACAATAATCAACGAGGGAAAGTTTAAGATATTTTATAAAGGTAGGGTTGATGAACAATAGTCCTAAAATAGACCGACAGCGGGAACATCAGGCAAATGAACGCACGTTTCTTGCATGGTTACGAACTTCACTCGCTTTAATCGGTTTTGGATTTGCGATCAGTCGGTTCAGTTTATTTCTCCGTCAATTTCAAGCTACAGTGACTCAGCAAGAAGTTTCCTCCCCTCCCTTCTTCAACTCGGAAACATTAGGGCTGAGTCTGGTAGTTTTTGGAATTGCGGTCATTGCCTTGGCAGCATGGCGTTATAATCGAGTTTTCTGGCAAATTGAGCGAGGTGATTATCGCCCAAATCGTGTGCTAGTTTGGATACTGACTGGAGTTGTGATGATTTTAGGAACGTTAAGCATTCCCTTGTTGCTATGGCGCGATCGCGGAAATATAGCTCCCACTTCAACTCCTAAAAACTCTCAATTCTAAGTTAACCCGATCGCTTAGCTAAAGTGAAAATAACCGCAACCAGATCATTCAGCTTTTGTGGATCTAGATTGTCTGTGGTGTTAGAGGATCTGATGGGGAGAGGATTTGACGATTTGGGATCGGGCAATCAAAATCTACAATTTAAATGCAGTACAACTTACAATCGGAAGCAAGTGAAATGAAGCCATCGCACCCACAACCAACCTAAAAAACTCCCCACAAAATAAGAGATAAAATCTGACCAACTAAAGTGATTTCCCAAAATCAGCCTTCCGGGTAAAGTAGCTCGCATTGCTTGTAAAAACGGAGCTGTCCACAGTTGGAGAAACTCTACTCCGCAGGTAGCTAGACACACAGCTAAAGCCGCCCTAATTGGGGAAAATCGCGGCCAGATCAGAACGACCAGCAAAATCCAAAATACCTCATAAGCTATGCTCCCAAAAGAGTCGTTGAACCATTCCGGTGCAGGGCCGCGAGAAAATCTCACCGCATAACCTAAAGGGATAATCACGATTATAATGATGAGCAGGGCAATTCGATATTTTAAAAAACGGCGATCGGGAGAAATTGGGGAAGTCATTGATTCTGGGCACAATCACGCATTTGTTGTCACAGGTTGAAGTGGATAAACCTCAGAATTAAGTGCGATCTTCAATACTGCATTGGCTTGCAACGGCTCATGGAACCAATATTCTCTGTACCACCTATCCTCTTCTATCGATTCTGAAATCATCATCATAGGACAGCCGGAAAATCGACCGCCCGGCTCTAAATTGACGCTCCAGGGCTGGCGCCCCTGTCCTTCCAAAACCACTATGCAATCTGGGTTGCTGGGTTGTGATTTGAGGAAATCATCACTAAGCTGAACCCAACTTGGGCGATGAACGCTGAGTCTTATAGCCATCTCAAGCCGCTCCAAGTCACGATGCTCTATGGATTTTTCTAGGAAGCTTGTAACTTCAATCTCGATATTTTCCGTGATGTGTTCAAGCAGTACCCGGAAATCAGTGACCAAACAAGCCAGTTCATCATCGGCTGTGAACCCCCAATAACTGGCATAGCTACCATCCCCGTATCCACTTCCAAATGCGATCGTATTGCCCCCAGTATCAGGGTCTAGGGTAAGATTGAAAGTGTGCATATCGGGGTCTAGGGTGAGATTGAAGCCACTCTGATCCACAATTTGCTGAGATGGGTAGGTTAATAGAGTTACCAGCTCCTGAGCTGCTAGCCAGTCATCCAATTGAATCCTTTGGTCAATGGCACGCTCGACTAGACACTGCAATTCTTCATCAGAACGTCGCTCAACTACCTGAGCATCGACAAAACATCCCAGTCCCGCATCAACACCATAGGCAAAAAACTGATTCCGTCTTAACTCGGCCAAATCCTCACCTCGACGCAGAGCCATCTCCCAACGGACAGGGGATTCAGAGCAAAACTTAACCATCGCACAGGCAGTGCGCCCACTGTCAACCACACTTAGCAACACAGGATAGCGCCCTGGTGGAACGGTTCTGCTAAACGGGTCAACGTCTTTGCACCACAGCCAACCGGGGTCGCAAGCAATAATACGCCCTGAAGGTAAAACTAAGTCACCCGCCTGAAAAACATCACTGGTTATGGGACTCTCTGTGAGCGATTCGTAGACTTGATTGGGATCGAATGCTGCGAGGAAGTTGGTATGAGTCTTTGGGGACATGAGGCGATCGCAGTTAGATAGAACTTTTTTACTACTCTAATATATGATTTGTGGTTCAATATCAAAGATTGCTTGGGTAAGCCATATCTATTTAACCGGACTTGATATGACTGGCATAAAATCTTAACCTGTATCGGATTGAGTGTCTGGTACCACTTGCAAAAGAATTACATTGCTGTGGCGATCGCGACTGAGCAAAAACTTAACTTCCCCAGTCGCACCGTTAACTTTAAAATCAGAATTAGCCAAAGTCTTAGCTAAGATAACTCGTCCTGCTTCACTGCTATAAGGTTAATCGCGATCGCCCACAGGTAAACTCAGTATAAACCCTGTTTGACCAAGTATGGCAGCATCTAGTTTGATATCACCGCCGTGGGCCCGTGCAATTTCCCTTGCTAAACTTAGCCCCAATCCCGATCCTTCGATTTTTTGGATCTGTGTGGAGTCGCCGCGATGGAAGCGCTCGAAAATACGATCGCGCTCCCTCAAAGAAATATCGTGAGAACTATTGACAATTTTCACAATTACTCTTTTTCCCTGACAGTTAGCCTGTAACCTGAGCCAACCCTTCGGTAAATTATATTTAATCGCATTACCAACCAGATTTTGCACAACCTGCACGAGCAAATCGCGATCGCCCTTGATATATAAATTAGGAGCAATTGCCATTTGCACATCTAAATGCGGTGCTAGCAGTTCCATATCTTCGGCAATTTCCGATAGCAAATCCGACATATTCACCTCAACCAAATGTAAACCCATACGTCCGGCATCGGCTAAAGAAAGTAAGAGAAGTTTACGGGTAATTTCACTCAAACGGCGCACTTCATCCAATAAATTACTCAGGGTTTGCTGCACCTCTGAACCCGATTCAACTTGATGCAAAGCCCGTTCTAGTTCCCCTTGCAAAATGGCCAGCGGAGTCTTTAATTCGTGGGCAGCATCTCCACTAAAACGAGAAGCTTGTTTAAAACTTCGCTCCAGACGTTCTAACATCTGATTGAACACAAAAATTAATTCTACAAACTCTATATCCGTTGAGCCGACAGGAACGCGCCGATCGAGCCCCTGTACGGTGACATTGCGAATTGCGATCGTGAGTCGCCCAATGGGATATAGAATACTCCGCGATATCACCCAGGCTCCACCGGCCACGAGTAAAAGCACTACGGGAATAGAAAATAGAAAGATATTGCCAATCGATGCCATTTCCCGATCGATCGCTTGTAAGTTAACAGCGATTGCTATTTGAGTCTGAGGAGAATGAATCGCGCCCACACGCCAAACTGCCCTGCTAGTACGTTGGGTTGCTAGTTTAGCTTTGAAAACTCGAGGAAAATCAGGTCGATCGAATTGAGGAGGTCGATCGCGCGGAGGTCTTCTTTCTCTCGGTGAGAATGAATCAGGGCGATCGGGATGTGGTGGAGCGAGTGGAGCGAGTAGAGCGAGTGGATTGGGTAGAGGTGGTGGAGGTGGTGGAGGGGGAGGTTCTAATTCAAAAGGTATTCTACGTCGATCTGGAGGCGGTTGAGGCAGCGATCGCCATAATGAATTAGCATCAAGTCCATCTTGCCACTGGCGCGATCGGTAGAGCAAATTACCATCTCTATCAGTCACCAGCAAAGCCGCGGTTGTTTCCCCATCATTCATACCCAAAACTGATGGCAAAGAATCACTATAAGCATCCCATTGGGTCGATTGCGGGCGGGTAGATTGGATTAACTGATTCTTGATTTCAGCATCAAGACGTTTTACCTTAGCATCGTAAATCAACCACCACGAAACAATACTAAAGCCAATCAGAGCAACACTTGCCAGAACAGCAGATAATAGAGTAATCCGAAAGCGAAAAGATTGGAGTTTCACGATGGGGAATCTGGTTTGCGAAACCGATAGCCAACGCCGCGCACGCTCTCAACCCATCCTGTACCGCCGATCGGTTCAATTTTCTTGCGAATGCGTTGAATACAGACATCTACCACATTCGTATTCGGATTAAAATCATAACCCCAGATATGTTCGAGGATTTGTGTGCGGGTGAGTACCCTACCGGGCGATCGCATTAGATATTCCAAAAGATTAAACTCGCGGCTTGTAAGTTCTACCGCATGGCGATCGCAAGTAACTTCTCGCAAAATGCGATCGAGCTTAACTGGGCCAACGCTCAGAATATTTTGGCCACCGCCTGAAGCACGGCGCACCACAGCATAAATCCGAGCCACTAACTCCTCAACAAAAAACGGTTTAGCCAAATAGTCATCCGCACCGAGATGTAACCCTTCAATGCGATCGTCCAGTTCATTGCGAGCAGTTAATAAAATCACAGGTACGTTACGTCCAGCCTTTCGCAGATGTTTGAGAATAGATAATCCATCTTTTCCAGGCAAAACAATATCCAGGACGATCGCATCGTACTCATTATCCATCGCCCGCCCATAGCCATCATTGCCATTATCGCAATAATCCACAACAAAGCCTTGTTCTTTCAAGCCCATACAAACAAAATTGGCGATTTTTTCTTCATCTTCAACGTAGAGAACATTCATAGATTTACCTATTCGGTTGCGATTATACCGCCATCAGGGATTTACTTAAATTACAAAACTGTAATCCATCCGCAGTGTTCCCAGTCATGTTTGGGGAGTTTAATTTAGCTGTCAACATTTTGGGATTGGCGATGGTAACTATCATGAAAATTGCTTCACTACTCGCATTACCTGCTACAGCTTTGCTGCTGGGGTTTAGCAGCTTGACTTTTCCCGATCGGACTACAGCTAGTTCTAACTCATATATTGCACCATTTTCAAGAACGGGCAAGATGCCCGTTTCAGAAGAAAATTTACTCTTTGTGGAACAGGCATCTTGCCTGTTGCCCTCAAGAACGGGCAAGATACCGGTTCCACAAGAAAATTTACTCTTTGTGGAACAGGCATCTTGCCTGTTGCTGACAGAGGTGAAATATCTCAGTTCTAATACTGTACTAGCCCAGAGCCAGCCCGAACCGAATCAAGAGCGCAGACATCCGCCCCGTATAGATTTTGCCGCTGCTGCCAAACAATTAGGAGTCACCGAAGCCGAGTTAATCGAAGCATTGGGGCTACCCGCCAAACCGCCGGAACCGCCAAGCGAAAATAATCGCCCGCCCAGCCCACCGCCCCCTCCTCGTTTAGATATTCCCGGTGCAGCGAAAAAGTTGGGAGTCACCGAAGCAGAGTTGATTAAAATTCTGGGCATTCCACCGCGTCCACCCGGCGATCGTAATTTACCTCAAAATTCGGAAAAACGCTAATTTCTCCACATTACAAAACTGTAATCCTAGGACAGGGATAAATGTCATATTCAACCAACTTAATGATTGTAGAGACTAAATCACAGGCCGATTGAGAATTCATTTCTTTAGCCTGACAACTGATTCAAACTTAGAAAACTAATCCAGGTAATTACATCATGCCAGCACTATTTCCTAATCCAATCAATGCACCGGGCAATCCTCCCCAAAATCAAGGCGCACCGGGCAACCCTCCTCCCCAAAATCAAGGCGCACCGGGCAATCCTCCTCCCCAAAATCAAGGCGCACCGGGCAACCAACCTCCCCAAAATCAAGGCACAGCCGGCAACCAACCTCCCCAAAATCAAGGCGCACCGGGCAATCCTCCTCCCCAAAATCAAGGCGCACCGGGCAATCCTCCTCCCCAAAATCAAGGCGCACCGGGCAATCCTCCTCCCCAAAATCAAGGCGCACAACTTACGACTTCTGCTTTACCTCCCCAAAACCAAACTCCACCCCCTCCGCCAGCTAACAGTATTAGCACCACAGCAGGAAACGACAATATTACCGGAGATAGTTTAGATAACTTCATCCTCGGCAGTAGCGGCACAGATAGCATCATTGGAGGATTAGGCACGGATACAATTAGCTATCTTTCCCTGAGCAGCGGCATTAGCCTTGAGGCTAAAGGTTTTGTAGATAAAGGCGCAGCAGGAACAGATACCCTGCAAAATATAGAACAAATAATTGCTCCTTTAGGACAGATTAATACCATCGATGCTTCTACAGGTAGCGGCACAGCTTCTATTAATGTGGATTTGTCGCAGAATCGTTTGGCGGTTAATAATCTACCCGGTATCGGCACTCTGAATTTTACGGTAGAGAATTTCGTTAACGTCACAGGAACTCCGAATGTAGATGTCCTTACCGGAAACATCCAAAACAATTCTTTAGTAGGAGGAGATGGTAACGATACACTCTCTGGTTTGCGTGGCAATGATACGCTAATTGGAGTAAACCCCTTGAGTGCTACACCGGGAAGCAATGAAACCGATGTGCTGATTGGGGGTCAGGGTAGAGATATTTTTGTTCTCGGTGATGCCACTAAGAGCTACTATCAGGGAACAGGAGTTGCACTAATTCAGGATTTCCAACAAGGAATCGATCGCATTCAGTTAAGTGGCAGCCTTTCCAACTACAATATTGTTGGTAACTCCATCAATTTGGCTGGTACATCTGACCAAATTGCTGTAATTCAAGGCGGCTTTACTCCAGATAGTTTCATATTCGTGTAATATCAATTCCGCTAGCATCGGAATAGTAAAATCCCGTCAACAGTCAACAATCACCGATGTTGCAACCGGAATTGATATAAATCATCTGCGTTAATCTGTGTTTATCTGCCATCATCTGCGGTAAAAAAAAGAGAATGTGTTAACCGCAGATGACAACGGATTGACGCTGATTCACGCAGATGAAAGGAGCAAAAGCACTAATTTTCGGTAAATGCCGATCGCCCTTTAATCCAATCGAGTAAAATAGGATTGACCAGTTCCGGCGCTTCATCCTGGGGACAATGGCCCACTCCCTCCAGCGCAATAAACTTTTCCACAGCCGGAAACTTTGCCAATTCTCGCCCCAATGCGATCGGCTCCCAAGGGTCATCTGTCCCCCACAAAATCAAAGCCGGACAGCTTAAACGAGGCAACAAATCCTCCGGTAGCGGGCCTTGAGAATAACTGATAAATGCCACAAATACTTCGACTGCACCGCTGTCTTTGGCAGGTTCCAGCAACATATTTACCAGTTCGTCGGTGACAGCTTCAGGACGGTGATAAGCTTGCAAAAGCACTTTTTTTACTGTTTTTGGCGTTGCTAATTGTTTAAAAAATAATTGACTTATCCACTTGACATTTAAAACTTTTTGTGCAATGGGCGCTCCCATACTGCGATACCAAGGCATTTCGGCGCGTTTGCGATCGTGCAGCAACCGCAGGGAACAATTGAGTAAAATTACGCCCTCAGCAATATCGGGAAAATCAACAGCCGCTTGCATAATTGCCACACAGCCGATCGAATTTCCCACCAAAAAAGCCGGCCCGCCCGCAACTTCCCGACAAAAATCAGCAATTAGCTGTCCCCAAGTTTCAAAAGTATAGTCAATCTCAAGCTTGGGCGCGGGCTTAGCAGAACCGCCAAAACCGATGAGGTCGATCGCATAACAGCGGCAATCAGCAGCCAGCGCCGGCAAATTCTTGCGCCAGTGGCCCCAAGACGCACCAAAACCGTGGACAAACACCACCGCAGGCCCCTGGGAACCCGCAGCCTGGTAGCAAATCGGAAAGCCTTTCCACAGCCAAGTTTGAGGCGAAATAAGTGTTGACAAAGCGGGAGTAGAAGATGTCATACGATTTTAGATTTTAGATTTTAGATTTTAGATTGGGCATGGGGCATAGGGCATAGGGCATTGTTAGCTGCTGACTGCTGACTAATGACTAATGACTAATGACTAATGACTAATGACTAATGACTAATGACTACTTTGCAGTTAGAGCCGATATTATGTCACGATTAAACCTGCTGACTTCTTTGCTGTATTAAAATTTCCCTTATGCCAACGATCGTTTCCACTGCTGTCGTACCATTTCTGGGGTCAGAAATTGTACCAGACTACGACACCGCCAAAGTAGTAATCTTGCCAATTCCCTACGAAGCTACCACCACTTACCGCCGGGGGTGCGAAAACGGGCCCGCCAAACTTCTAGAAGCTTCTCATCAACTCGAGTGCTACGACGAAGAATTGGATGCCGAAGTTTGCTACGATGTCGGAATTTATACAAAAGAGCCGATCGCCGATACCCGCAACCGCCAACCAGTTTCATCCTCAGAAATGCTGCAAGTCACCCAAGCAGCAGTCTACCAGCTAGTTACCGAAAATAAATTTGTCATCTCCCTCGGAGGCGAACACAGCATCACTGCTGGCGTTGTCGAAGGTTATCGCCAAGCATACCCGGATGAACCTTTCACAGTCGTGCAAATCGACGCCCACGGCGACTTGCGGCACGAATACGAAGGCTCGATTCACAACCACGCCTGCGTGATGCGGCGTGTTGTCGATATGGGCTTACCGACACTGCAAATCGGGATTCGCGCTATCTGCAAGGAAGAAGCCGACTTGATTAAAGCAAAACAGCTAAACGTGATTCGAGCTAGGGAAATCGCTACTCAACCGGATTGGGCAGATCGGGCAATTGCCAGCATAACAACTAAGCGAGTATTTTTGACGATCGACTTAGACGGCATCGATCCGACTTTAATTCCAGGGGTGGGAACACCGGAACCGGGCGGGTTAAATTGGTATTCCCTCACCGGATTTTTGCGCCGCGTCTTCGAGTCCTACGAAGTAATCGGGTGTGACATTATGGAATTAGCACCTATTGTAGATTCTGTAGTCTCAGAATTTACCGCCGCCAAATTAGCATACAAACTTATTGGATACCAAGCTCTAGCTCAAGGTTGGCTAAAGCCAGACGAGGAATAAATCGCGAAGTACGCATCACAATAGGCTGTTGGCAAGGCTAGAATTAAGGTAAAGCCAAACAACAGCCAATTTTATTCGTGCTGACAGTTTCATCTTTCATGCTGGCAAATACTGCTCTTCACCTCCTGAAAACATGAGTTTACTAATGGATACAACGGGTACTCCCATTAACGGCTACGCTCCCGATTTTGAACTGCCGGGAGTTGACGAAGAAGTTCACCATTTAGCTCGATATTTAGAAAAATTTCGGGCAATCGCGGTGATATTTATGTGCAATCATTGCCCTTACGTGCAGTTGTATCTCAATCGCATGAAAGAACTTCAAGCAGATTTTCAAGATCGAGATGTTACTTTAATCGGGATTAATGCTAATGATGCAAATCAATATCCCGACGACAGTTTTGAGAATATGAAAATTTTTGCCGCCAACAATCAACTCAACTTCCCGTACATCCGAGATGTTGCTCAAGATGTGGCTGAAAGTTTTGGGGCTTCTAAAACGCCGGAGGTTTTTTTGTTAGACCAAGACGGCAAACTGCGCTATAAAGGTTTAATTGACGACAACGCTGACGATCCGGCGGCGGTGCAGGTTTCTTATCTGCGGAGTGCGATCGACCAATTGCTCAAGAGTCAACCCGTTGAGCCTTCAACTACAGAGGCGATAGGCTGTTCCGTCAAATGGCGATCGTAGTCATTAGTCAGCAGTCATCAGTCATTAGAAGATGATAATCCTGGACAAACAGCATCTACTTGTAAGGTGTGCGCGGCGCACCTTACTACTACAGATAGTGTAGATCGCCCTAGGGCAAATTATAATACAGCCTTGTGGAAAGAAAACGCATTTTCAACTCGACGCTCGTCGCAGCCGCTGTAGCGCTGACACTGCTAATTGCTTGGAACTTGTTTAAAAGCGTTTCCCCAACAACAGCACAGAAGCAAACGTCCTTAAACGTATCCGCTGCTATCAGTCTCTCGAAAGCTTTAGGGGAAATCAAAACTGTTTATCAAAGCAGTAATCCGAATTTTACTATTATTTATAATTTCGGTGCTTCCGGCAGCCTCGCACAGCAAATTCAGCAGGGAGCACCGATAGATGTATTTTTAAGCGCCGCCACCAACCCAATGGATGCTTTGCAGAAATCTAACCTGCTAATTAACGACACGCGCCGCAATTTGCTGACAAATCGCCTAGTTTTGATTACTACCAAAAACGGTGTTGCTTTGACGGATTTCAAACAGTTGACAGATGCCCGAATCAAGAAAATTGCGATCGGCGAACCGAAAAGCGTACCTGTGGGCCAATACGCTCAGGAAATGCTAAATAAACTTGGATTGTGGGGGCAAATACAGCCAAAATTAGTGCTAGGAAATAACGTCCGCCAAGTGCTGACATTCGTCGAAAGCGGTAACGTTGATGCTGGTATAGTTTATGCGACTGACGCCACAGCCTCCGACAAAGTAACTGTGCGGCTAACGGCTGCCGAAAATTTGCATTCGCCCATTGTTTATCCGCTAGCAGTTATCAGAAACAGCCGCAATCAGGCTGATGCTAAAGCGTTTGTTGACTTCTTGGGGGGCGATCGGGCTAAAATAGTATTTCAGAAATACGGATTTGGGATAGCTCGCCAATTAGTCTCATACAACTGAGATGTTGCACCATTCTCAATTACTTGTTTAGCAACAGGCAAGATGCCTGTTCCACAAGAAAATTCACTCTTTGTGGAACAGGCCGGAAAGCCTGTTCTTGAGAATGGTGCAAGATGTGAGATACAACCAAATTTTGTAGGGCGGGTTCACCAACAATATCTAATTCCCGCCAACAATCTATATAAACCCGCCCCCACACAACAGATAAGCTTGTGTATTCAAAGAGGTACATTTCGATTTGCCGCCCAAGTGGGGGCGGGTTTACGAAATTATTGGTATTAGCCAAAAATTGTTGGTAAAACCCGCCCCTACGAGCGAATCCCCAAATTATACATTTTGATTTATCTGTGTGTGGGGGGGTTTAGGAAATTATTTGTTTGAGGCAATTATTGTTAGTGAAACCCGTCCCTACGATTTATGGAATTTGATATTTCTCCGCTCTGGATCTCTCTAAAATCCTCCGCTATTGCGACATTTATTACCTTTTTCCTGGGAATAGCCGCCGCCCGGTGGATGCTTTCAACTCACATCAGAGGTAAAGCTTTAATTGAAGGGATTTTCATTTCTCCCTTAGTTTTGCCGCCAACAGTAGTGGGATTTTTGCTGCTGCTGCTGTTTGGGAGAAATGGGGCGATCGGGCAATTCTTGCTACAATTCGACTTAACTATAATTTTCACTTGGCAAGCCGCCGCCATTACTGCCACAGTTGTATCATTTCCCCTCATGTACAAAACTGCTTTGGGAGCTTTTGAGCAAATTGATGCCAATCTTCTCAATGCAGCCCGCACTTTGGGAGCCTCAGAGTGGCAAGTTTTTTGGCGGATTATGTTGCCGCTAGCATGGCCGGGAATTTTAGCAGGAACTATTCTCGCATTTGCTCGCGCTTTGGGTGAATTCGGCGCGACGTTGATGTTAGCGGGGAATATTCCCGGACAAACTCAAACTATCCCGATGGCAATTTATTTTGCTGTGGAAGCAGGGGATATGAGGCAAGCTGCTATTTGGGTTTTGATTATTCTGAGTATTTCTTTGAGCGTCCTAACTGCTGTGAATTTTTGGACTGATTTACAAAAGAGATCGCGCAAACCAAATTCGAGCCAAAGACTGCCATCAAATCTTGCTAAAGTCGCGTCTATTTTTACCACAAATTCCAAAAAACAACAACCGAAAAGCGGACTTTGTTTAAGCATTTTTAAACCTCTCTCCAGCTTTGCTTTGGATGTCGGCTTTGATATCGGCCCGGAAGTGCTGGGAATTTTGGGGGCGTCGGGTTCCGGCAAAAGCATGACTCTGCGCTGCATCGCTGGTTTGGAAACTCCCAGCAGCGGTAAAATTGCAGTCAATGGCAGGGTTTTATTTGACTCAGCACAGGGCATTAATGTAGCTTCTAAAGACCGCCGCATCGGTTTTTTGTTTCAAAACTATGCTTTATTTCCTCACCTGAGTGTTGCTCAAAATATTGCGTTTGGCTTGCAGCATTTATCTGAAAGTGAGCAAGAACTTCGGGTAAAAGAACAGCTAATTTCGGTGCAAATGTCGGGACTGGAAAACCGCTACCCGCACGAACTTTCGGGCGGCCAACAGCAGCGGGTGGCTTTGGCAAGGGCGATCGCCCCTTCTCCCGATTTGCTGCTGTTAGACGAACCGTTTTCTGCTTTGGATACTCACTTACGCAGTCAACTGGAACGCGAGTTAATGCAGACTCTGGCTAATTATCGGGGAATTACTTTGTTTGTCAGCCACAATTTAGAGGAAGTTTACCGGGTGTGCAAAAATCTGTTGGTATTGGCCGAGGGAAGGCCGATCGCCTTTGATACAAAACAGAACATTTTCGATCGCCCGCGCAACTTCACCGTCGCCCAGTTGACTGGCTGTAAGAATTTCTCTGCAGCTAAACCGATCTCCGTAACTCTCGTCGAGGCGATCGACTGGGGCTGTACTCTGACTGTAGTCGAACCAATTCCCAAATCTCTAGTTTCTGTGGGAATTCGGGCTCATCAACTGAGTTTTGTTAGCGGGTGCGATCGTGAAAATACTTTTGCTTGTTGGATCGCCTCGACTGTGGAAACTCCGCACCGGGTGACATTATATCTCAAATTGCACTCGCCTCCCAATGATTCCCAAGATTATCACTTGCAAGCCGAAGTTTTCAAGGAAAAGTGGAGGGCTATTAAGGATAATCCTTTTCCCTGGTATGTTCATTTCGAGCCAATTAGGTTAATATTAATGGAAGCCTGAGTGAACTAGCAATATAGCGTTAACCGTCAACTCTCAACAGTTAACCGTCAACCGTCTACACTCAACAGCTAAATACATCTTAACCACAATCAAATCATGACTGAAAAAGTTCAAAAAACCGACGCAGAATGGCAACAACAACTCACGCCGGAACAGTTTAAAGTCGCCCGAAAAAAGGGAACGGAAAGAGCTTTTAGCGGCGAGTATCACGACAACAAAAAACCCGGAATTTATAATTGCATTTGCTGCGGTACGGAGCTATTTAAATCAGAAACCAAGTACGATTCCGGTACCGGTTGGCCGAGTTTCTACGCTCCAGTTAGCGAAGAAAATGTCAAGTGTGAGTCCGATAACACCTTGTTCATGCGCCGAACAGAGGTACTGTGCGCTGTTTGCGACGCTCATCTCGGTCACGTATTTAACGACGGGCCCAAACCTACCGGTCAGCGTTACTGCATGAATTCTGCTGCTCTTAATTTCGTTCCCAAGGATTGATTCTTTTAGGGGCTAGCTAGAAGCCCAAGCCCTACTCCCCACAAAAAATAAATCCGGTTGTGGAACAGGCATCTTGCCTGTTCACCTAGCATTCACTGAGAAAAAATAAATCCGGTTGTGGAACAGGCATCTTGCCTGTTCACCTAGCAGCCCACGCCACAAACAAATTCTCTTGCAGCACAATCAGGATGTTGTTCCGGGCAATTGATGTTCAAAATGCACCCATACTGCTATCTTATGGTGGAGGCAAAAAGAGTAAAAAATAGTGGCGACATGGGGATGGTATATCAGCGAGTTTTGCTGAAGCTCAGCGGTGAAGCGCTGATGGGCAGCTTGGGCTACGGCATCGATCCGATAGTGGTTCAGTCGATCGCCCAGGAAGTGGCCAAAGTCGTGTCCCAAGGCATTCAAATCGCGATTGTTGTCGGTGGTGGCAACATTTTTCGCGGGGTGAAAGCTGCTTCGGCAGGGATGGATCGGGCAACGGCTGATTATGTGGGCATGATTGCTACGGTGATGAATGCTATCACTTTGCAGGATGCCCTTGAACAAGCAGGAGTGCCAACGAGGGTGCAATCGGCGATCGCCATGCAAGAAGTAGCTGAACCCTACATCCGGCGGCGGGCGATTCGCCACCTCGAAAAAAAACGAGTAGTGATTTTTGGTGCCGGTTCTGGCAACCCTTTTTTTACTACTGATACTACAGCCGCTTTGCGGGCGGCTGAAATTGATGCAGAGGTGATTTTTAAAGCTACTAAGGTAGATGGGGTGTACGATTCCGACCCCCACCTCAACCCCAACGCGCGCAGGTATCAAACCCTCACCTATGCCCACGTCTTGAATCAAGATTTGCGGGTGATGGACAGTACGGCGATCGCCCTTTGCAAAGAAAATAATATTCCTATTATGGTATTTGACCTCTCGGTGTCGGGCAACATCTACCGAGCTGTAATGGGAGAATCTATTGGAACTCTTGTCGGAGGTTTTTGTGAAGTTAGCTGAAGCAGAAGATCATATGCAAAAGGCAGTTGAGGCTACTCAACGGTCTTTTAATACTATTCGGACGGGACGCGCCAACGCCTCTCTCCTCGATCGAGTCATGGTAGACTACTACGGTTCTCCAACTCCGATCAAATCCCTTGCCAACATCGGCACGCCGGATGCGACTACGATCAACATTCAACCGTTCGATCGCACAGCACTCACCTCGATCGAAAAAGCAATTTCCCTGTCGGATGTAGGACTCGTGCCCAACAACGACGGTTCAGTTATTCGCTTGAACATTCCGCCGCTGACGAGCGACAGACGCCAAGAATTTGTCAAAATGGCCAGTAAGTTTGCTGAAGAAGGTAAAGTTGCAATTCGCAATATCCGCCGCGATGCCGTTGACTCGATTCGCAAGCAGGAAAAAAGCAGCGATATCTCTAAAGATGAATCCCGCGACTTGCAAGATAAAATTCAAAAGCTGACGGACAAGTACATTGCCAAAATAGAAGAAGTTCTGGCAGCGAAAGAGAAAGATATCACAACTGTTTAGGGAATGGGAAATTGGGCATGGGGAATAGGAATAGTTGTGAGATTGCCGAGATGCGGCCGCTAACAACGTGCAGACGATGGATGAGTTGTGAGTTGTGAGTTAAAAACTCAAGATTTAACACTCATTAACTTACCAATTCCTCCTGTCCCATGACCAATCACCCATTACCAGTTGTCCGGTGAAGGAATTCGTCCTGCCATTGTTAGCGGATTTAAGGCTGCTGAGGCGATCGATCGAGCTCTTGGAGATGCCGACGACGCCTCGGCAGCCGTACACTCAATCGATCGCCCAAGAATGCAACACTGATATGCTTTGGGCTAGTCGCTGGGCCAGAGCCTTCTATCAGTTTACAGGATCTGCTTACAGAGCGGGCGTCAAATTGCCGATGACTACTCAGTTGATGAGCAAAATTTTGTGTGGCGAACCGCGTTATGCCGATATCGCTAACCGCGCTTTTCAAAAGCTCATGCCGTTATAGAATGAAGGAAGAGGGAATAATACATATTCTTAAATCCCCATTACTTATTCTTGAACTCAAATTCTTACTCGTTAACTTAAAAATAGGAATTACGCACTATTCCTCAGAAAGCCAGTTGATTCCTAGATTTTTCGTTCCCCAACCCGATTAATTCCAAGAAACTCGGTTCAAAAGCGTAAATGCTATTTTAAATTAAATAAAGTCGATGCGAGGTTTTTTTATACAAGCCCCGCGCTGCTCATAGAATCAATCTCAAATACTATTGGAGGCAAAAAGCGGTTTGAAACGTTACTAAGAGCGCGGTAAAGCGCTTTAGGACCAGCCTGAATAATTACATTCTACCTAAATCCTGTAAAATATAAAATCTCAAATCGAATGATAATTTATTTTTATAAAGTAGAGGAGCCTTATGGCTGCTTTTCTAATTTTTCACTACACGACATTTCTCTGCACGGTCAATATTGGTTGACGGTGGAACATTACTATCAAGCCCAAAAATTTGTCAGCACCGATCAAAGATTAGTGGCGGCGATTCAAGCCGTAGCAACTCCTCAAGAAGCCGCTAAATTAGGTCGCGATCCCAACCACCGGATTCGCGCTGATTGGGAAGCCGTGAAAATTCCCATTATGCGCGAAGCAGTTTTAACTAAGTTTCTCACTCATACAGACATTCAAGCTATTCTTCTTGCCACAGGGGATCGATTGATTGTCGAGGATTCGCCAACGGATTACTACTGGGGATGTGGCTGCGACCGAACCGGTCAAAATCATTTGGGTAAAATTCTGATGAGCGTGCGCCAAGAAATTAGTCAGGGCCAGGGGCGCTGATATAAACTCAAATTCTTTCGTTAATTATCATTATTATATGAAGTTATACAACAAATGTCAAGTTATCCTAACAATAAATAATTCTCCTACTGAGATTTTAAGATTGCGAGAAATTTATAAGAGCATTAAAATAATAATTATTATTTGCTTAAGTCGCTCTGCCTGTTGAAGGCAAGGATTAAACTGGCGCGATCGCAGATTTGACTTGCCCCAGCCCACCGGAGGCGATACACCGTCGTCTCTGACAAGTGCGCGACGGATTAATTGTACAGATCGGTTGAGTCAAAAACTCAGGGTGAGGCATTTGAGTTTGAACGATCCCACAGCACATCAAAACTTCTTATTATCATTGTATAAGTACAAAAGGAGATTTATGCAACTCAGAGAAAATACGCAAGAATTACATTATAAACTAGACAGAGAAGTTTTGATACGGCGGATAACAGAACGCATTCGCCAATCTCTAGAATTAGAAGATATTTTAACCAGTACGGTAGCAGAAGTGCGGTCTTTTTTGAAAACAGATCGCATTATGATTTACAGGTTTAGTACCGACGGCAGTGGAGAAGTTGTTGCTGAGTCAATTAATAACAACCATCTCCCTTCCTTGAAAGGACTGCACTTTCCAGCAGACGACATTCCCGCCAGCGCCAGGGAGATGTATCTCACTTTGCGCCAGCGGACAATAATAGATGTTAACTCCGGGACGATCGTCCTGAGTCCCCTCGATGCAGCAGACACCGGTCAACCCTTAATAAAAGAGGAGATGCACTACCGATCGCTCGATCCTTGCCACACCGCTTACCTGATGGCAATGGGAGTGCAATCTTCCTTAGTCGTGCCGATTGTCCACCGCCGGATCGTCTCGGAAAACAGCAAAACAGATATCTGCCAGGCCGCGACGTGTCTGACTCGATACGAGCCAGGAAATAATCAAAAAATTCACATCGAACTGTGGGGACTTTTAGTGTCTCACCACTGTGCGCCCCTCAATATTTCACCAGCAGATTTAGAAGTAGTTCAGCTCGTATCAGATCAATTGTCTAGCGCTATAGCCCACGCGCTCCTCCTCCAGCAAACCCGCTCTCAAGCCGCCCGCGAAGCTACCGTGAGCCGCATAGCAGCCCTGTTGTATGGTCACGTCAACATTCAACTGCAACAGGGTTTAGAAGCCACCGTCACCGCTTTGGGTGGCAGCGGTGGCAGACTCTATCTCAACCAGCCGAAAATCAACGGTGAAAAGTTATCCCCTCCCAAGATTGAAGGAGGATTGCCAATTGCCCCGGCCCACAGTGATGCTACCTTTGAACTGTTCACCACAGGAGAACAACCGACACTTCCCAACTGGGAAAAAGTTAAGGCGATCGAAGCTCATCCCCTCTGGCAGGAATGGCTAACCAAAGGATTCAAAAATACCGAAGAATTTCCAATTTTTACTAATTCGCAATTCCCAGTTTCGATAATTACAGACTTATACAAAGAACCTCTATTTAGAGTTTTAGTTCCCGCTTTCCAAGCTACTAAAATTAGGGGTTTGCTGGTAATTCCCCTCCAGTACAAACAACAAGTAGTCGGCTGTTTGACCATTTTTCGCAATGCAATTGATACCGAAAAAATGTGGGCGGGGCGCTTTGACAGCAGCGCTGCACAAACCCTTCCCAGACAATCCTTTGAAACCTGGCGAGAAATAAAAAAAGGTCAGTCGCCAGAGTGGAAGTGGGAGGAGATCGAGCAAGCTTTAGCTATAGGCAGCCAATTTTGTTCGGCAATTGGGCAGTACGTTCTTTATAAAGAAGTGCAAACTCTGAATGCCAACTTGGAGCGCCAAGTTCAAGAACGCACCGCCCAATTGCAAAAATCCTTGGACTTTGCCAAAGTATTGACGCGAGTTAGAGACCAGATTCGCAGCACCTTAGATTTAAAAATCATACTGCAAACTATTGTGCGAGAAGTCAGAGTTTTGTTGGATACCGATCGCACGGTAATCTACCAATTTGCGGCAGACAAACAGGGCGAGGTAGTTGTCGAAGCTGTTTGCGGCCAGTGGCGGTCAATTTTAGGTATCAAATCTCCAGAAGGATGCTTTCCCGAAGGCTCAGACTGCTTTTATCGAGCCGGAGGGGTGGGAGCAATTAATGATATTTATACTCATGATTTAACACCCTGTCACCGCGAATTTTTGGAAGAGTTGCAGGTGAGAGGAAGTTTAATTGTGCCAATGAAAGGCAAAGATTCCCAATTGTGGGGGTTGCTGATTGCCCATGAGTGTTCGGGACCGAGAGTTTGGCACACAGCAGAACAGGAATTGGTGCAACATTTAGCGGCTCAAGCTGCGATCGCCATTCACCAAGCAGAACTTTATCAAGAAAGTCTCAATGCAGCAACTGCCGATCGATTAAAAGCCGAACAGCTAGCTAAAACCCTCACAGAATTGCACAATACCCAAGCCCAACTGATTCAAACCGAAAAAATGTCCAGTCTCGGACAACTTCTGGCCGGAGTCGCCCACGAAATCAATAACCCCGTTAACTTTATCTACGGCAATCTGTCCCACGCCAGCGAATACACCAAAGATTTACTCTGCTTGGTGGAACTCTACCGCCAGCACTACCCCAATCCCAACCCAGAAATTAGCGAGTGTTCCGAAGCAATCGACATCGAATTTCTTGCCGAAGATTTGCCAAAAATTTTGGGTTCCATGACAGTCGGAGTTGAGCGCATCCGCCAGTTAGTTGTATCTTTGCGTAATTTTTCCAGGAGCGATCAAGCCGAGAAAAAAGCCGTTGACATTCACGAGGGCATCGACAGTACCCTGTTAATTTTGCAGCACCGGATCAAAGCCAATTCTGAGCACAAAACCGTAGAAATTATTAAAGAATACGCCAATTTGCCCTTAGTAGAATGCTATGCCAGCTCGCTCAATCAGGTATTTATGAATCTGATCGGTAATTCCCTTGACGCCCTAGAAATGGGAAAAAAAGAGCGAGTTATGAATCTTCCCTTTAAAGCGACAAGTGCAGCGGCGACGCATTTAAGCTCCCAAATACGGCCTATCGAGTCAGGAGATATAAAGGCAACCACCGAGTGTTTGATTCCTGATTTCCCATCCCCTTGCATTCGGATTCGCACTGAATTAATCGATGAAAAAACGGTAGGAATTTGCATTGCCGACAATGGTCACGGCATCCCCAAAGAGTTAATCTCTCACATATTTAATCCGTTTTTTACTACTAAACCCGTAGGTCGGGGCACGGGTTTAGGATTGTCTATCAGTTACCAAATTGTAGTTGAGAAACACCAAGGCGTACTTAAATGTGTTTCTGTACCCGGTCATGGTACAGAGTTCTGGATCGAGATTCCGCTGAATTAGGCAACCGTCAATCGATTTTAGATTTTAGATTTTAGATTTTAGAGGCGACCCCACGAATAAATGCGGGGGCTGGAGGATTTTCGATTTTCGATTTTGGATTGATTCCACGGATAAATCACGTGGCGGGTAGCATCAAGAAATTCTTGGTCAAGGCAAGATTAGCTTCACCAGAACAGAACCGATCGAACCGAGAAGACTCATAAAGTCGCCGCGGCTGGAAGTGCGGGGCTCCGTAGGCTTTTGGCGCGCCACAATGGCTTCGCCTAACTGCTTTGACAACTCCTCACCTTGGGGATTTCCTTGATCTGCAAAGAGTTTGTTTGCTATTGCAGCATCTTGAGCCGCACCGGCGAACTCTCCCAAGTCAGCGCGAGACATACTGCGCGCAAAATAAACGGCTGCTAAATCCGATTTCAGATTCAGGGCTTGATTGTAATAATCAATGGCGTTTCTGTAGTTTCCTGCTTGAGCTTCCAGCACTCCCAACCGGTAGAAGTCTTCAGCGGTGCCGATATTGGTTGGCATTCCTCTAACTCCGAGCAGTTGCGCGTTAGTTAAATTGGCGTTGAGCAAATTGGCGTCGCTGAGATAGGCACTTCTCAAGTCAGCACCGCTGAGGTTGGCACCGGTGAGGTTCGCCCCCGTCAGGTTGACGCCAAACAGGCTGGTGCCGCTGAGGTTGGCACCGCTGAGGTCAGCCCCGGTGAGGTTGGCTCGACTGAGGTTAGCCAATCTCAAGTCAGCACCTTTGAGATTGGCTCCGGTTAGGTTGGCTAAAACCAAGCCAGCACTGCTGAGGTCGCAGTTGGGGCACTGTCGGGTGGCTAGTAATTGTTGCGTGTGTTGGATGTTCTCGGCGGCGGCAGGAGCGATCGGGGCGATCGCGCTCAGCAGCGTTGCAGCAGCGAGGATTCTGAGTTTCATTTTAACCGTCCCAAATCCAAAATATTAAATCTAAAATAGCTTTTATCCAAGCAATTGAAAATCACCATAACACAAGTTCACCCAACAAATCTTTTGACTTGCCTTATGTAGGAGTTCTGTGCGCCATCAGCACCCTACATTGAAGTTCTCGGCCTTACCTGAGTTTCAAATAAAGATTTCGCTGCCAATAAATTAGGGTATTGACCCTCCCCTGGCTAAAGCCGATGGGATTCTAAGAGGATGTTACGAAACGGGATAAATCCGCGCTTCTTCACATTTTCTCTCTAGTTTCAGAAGATTAATCCTTCTTGGGGCAGTCAATGACCCCCTAGACACTCCGGCAAAGCCATTGTGCTTACTTTTTCTTCCGATATTTGCTGAACCATTCAAGTCACTGTTAACCAGATGTTCCTCTTTTGTCCGATACAATCCTCGCTTAATTCGTTTACCAGAGAACTGGTAATTCTTAGGATTGTCGGCATTGTAAACAGGTACTTCATCACCATCGATAGCACTTGCCTTGCTGGTATACGACTCTTCCTGTTCGGTGTAAACCAATCCGTATCGCTCACACAGCGCTCTCAACTTAGAACGCAAAGAATGAAACGGGATTTGTACAAAGTTCTGGTTGTTGCACTTTCCGATGTTGATTTCCTGTTTGATTCCAGGATTATAACCAACAATCAGTTGTGCAATCTGGTTATCAATGCAGTGGTTGACTATAAACCGTGCTGCCTTGTTCAGGTAATCTCTCACCTGATTATTGCGCCTTGCCACCAGCTTTACTTGCTGGTTGGTAATACCTTTAATTCCCTGCTTATCCTTGATGGATTGCAGACAAGCATTGCGTTTGTTGTACCACTGGTTAATCGATTTAATTGGTTTGCCATCCACAAGGAAGGATGCCCCATTGGTATCAACACAAGCAGCAAGGTTGTCTACTCCCAAATCAATGCTAATCGCACTACTGGGATTGACTTCTACGGGTTCTGGTTCTACTTCGTTGATAAATTCAACCTCGAAGTATCGACCGTTGTATTTGGGGTGAATGCGAATCTCTTTGAGGGATTCGTAGTCAATGCGGTCGGGAAAGTTGAGCCAGACTTCCCCAAACTGTTTCTTGAACTGATTGGACATGGGTATCCGAAACTTGCCGTCTTTGATGACCAGTCTCGGTACTTTTGTCTTGTCCTTACGGGTAGACCACCCGCAAGGGATTATCAGCAAGAAGTAGCCGTCTTTTGGCAAGTAGTGAGGAAGCTTAACTCGCTGTTGGTAGCTTCCTCACTACTTGCACTAATCAATCCGTAGAAGCTTTTGAATGTTCGGTCTACTACCTTGAGTGTCTGTTGAGCAATATCAGTGTTCAGCAACTGGTAGTTCTCGTTAACCTTACACTGGTGGTAGTTGGACTCGTAGCGCAGGTGCTTGCGTTCCTCAAAGAAGTATTGTCGAACTGTGTAAAGCCCAAGGTTGTAGAGGTTCTTACTCAGTCGGCACAATTCCTTGAGAGCCAAAAACTCGGACTTATTGAGTTCTCGCACTTGGTTCTTCTGGGCCAGGTACATAACCATCTTTTCGCTACTGTGATAAGTATACAGCGAAATGGCAGGATGAATCCTGCCTATCCGTTTTCCTCCCTGGTCTAAAGACGCAGGGTTTCCAACGAGGATTGTCTATGAAAACCTCATTACCCTTTAGCCGCTGTTCTCGGCAACCATAAAAATTAACAAATAAATTAGTCGTGAATCGTGCCGTCGGGCATCGTTGTACCCTTAAGATATACTCCGCTCAGATTAACTTTTGTAAGGTTGGCTCCCAACAGGTTTGCTCCGCTTAAGTCTGACGCACTTAAAATCGCTTCAGTCAAGTCTGCCCTAATTAGACTCGCCCCCATTAAGTCAGCTCCGCTAAGGTCTACTTTGCTCAAGTTCGCGCCAATTAAATCGCATTCTGTGAGCACCGCCCTACGCAAGTTTACTCCGTAAAGATTTACTCCGTGCAAGTCTGCACGGCTGAGTGTTGCGCGAGATATGTTGGCTCCAATTAAAGTTGCTTGGATCAGAGAAGCTCCGCTCAAGTCTGCTTTGCTGAGATTTGCTCCCATCAACTCAGCTCGATTCAGGTTAGCTTCAAGTAAAAGTGCTTCTGTGAGGTCGGCTCCACCTAAGTCTGCTTTGCTCAAATTAATCTTGCACAAATTGGCTTTGCCAAAGTTGACTCTGTTAAGTTTGGCTTTGCTGAGATTGGCTCCAATCAGGTCGGCTTCATACAGGTTGGCTCCAATCAATTCTGCTTCGTAGAGGTAGACCTCGTGCAGGTAGACCCCGCTAAAATTTCTTTCTCCTATTGCGTATAGCTTGAGCAGTTCGTCAACGTTCATTGTGGCTTCTCTACACCTTTTAAATGAAGAATACTGTCAGCCAACTGGTTGCACCGGATGTTCTGCTATTTTAGATTCTGAAATATTCACACCCAGCCTGAAACTTCCCTCAATCTGCAAGCTTTGAGTATAAATTAGATCGTTTGGTGAGGGTGAAGGACAAAGCTGCATTCTCTTTTCCCTTTGGTTAAAAATTTATCTTTAAAAATTTTAACAACAAGTTCGATCGCACTTCCTAACTAAATCCCAAAGATTCTACGTGGAAACTCCGATCCAACCCATAACTTTTTATGGGTAGTTGAGCTTACTGAGTAGCAATGTGACCAGGATCACAAAAAAATGCTAGTAGGATCACATAGGAACTCCGCTTTCGATCACAGCAGGCGGGCAAAAATAGCCGATACTTATACTGTAATGCTGAGAAATTGACAATGCCACCCTCGTCGTGTTTTACTCAATTGGCGATAAAGCCAGTAGTTTCACGGATACTTGCCCGCTTGCTGTGAAAGTCGGTTGCAACGTCACTCGGCGCTACCCGCTCCGGGTAATGAGAGTGCTGATGTATCAATATTTCTCGCACAGCGAAAGCCAGAAATGCACTTCGGGGACTAGGGGAATGTCTGTATAAAAATGCGATCGCTGGTGTACAGACATTCGCCTGTTTGCTAGCACCTAATGACTAAAAAGCGCCCATACGTTCGCACAAATTACCAAGAGATACCAGGAAAACCATGATAGATGTTTAACAATAAAAGAATAAATGGTATTCCTTAAGAGTCACCTATTGCCGCTAATCTTAGAGTCGATCGGTTAACGGCTATCAGTATTAGCAATGACGCTTGTCCATCAAATACAAAACTGACCCAGAAACCGGGTGTTTTACCCAAAAAAATCGTTGCAACCTTGCTCTAGGTTAAAATAATCAGGTTTCTGAGCATCTGAGTGCATCCAGGAAGGAAAAAGTTGAATGAGAACGATCGCTTTTGTATTGCTTCAGGGCAAACAAAAGGTCAGCATTTAGGATAGGAGCAGCTTTTGCTCCCTTGTCAAACAAAGGTATTGTAGAACGCGAATCGTGAGGTAATTGATATGGCTGGAGTATGTAAACTTAGCATCACAGAGACAAGTGAAGAACTAAAAAACCTGTTAACTGAACAAAAAACGGCAAGCGGCTTTCAAAAAATTCAAGCACTTTACCTGTTCAAAATTTGTCATGTTAAGACAGTTAAAGAATTGGCAATGACCATCGGGGTAAATCGAATTACAGTGCAGCGGTGGCTCAGAAAGTACCGAGCTGACGGACTCGAAGGACTCCTCGAAACAAAGCACAGCGGCGGCCGTAAGCCGGCCATTCCTCCTGTGGCCCGCGCTAGTTTGGCAATGCGCCTCAGCGACCCCCAGGAAGGCTTTAAAAGCTATGGAGAGATTCAAGAGTGGTTGCAGCAGGAATACAGCATTGAGGCTTCCTATAAAGCGGTTTATGCAACAGTCAGATATCACCTAAAAGCCAAGCTGACGAAAGTCTAGACTGTTCATACACGTCGAATTAAGGAGCGCGAATTAAATAACTTACAATTTTAATTGTTATTGTGGGATGGGCGTCCCGCCCGTCCTTTTTGGACGG
>NZ_JAUBTV010000087.1:0-29472 GCF_036705145.1 Microcoleus sp. B5-D4
AAACCTTTTAAGTGGACATATAAGGGTAAAGTCTTGGCTGTTTAATAGTCTGTGTATTTACGCCGAGCTGTACTAGTCAATTTGTATTTCATTTTTTGGTAAAATTAGCATAAAGATATTTCAGCGTAAATAAGCTCTATTTTAACTGAAATCTTGCAGCATTTATCGTAGGGTGCGTCAGTCGGGAATTTCTTTGGGGAGTCAGAGACTGTTTACTGACGCACCTTACCGACTAATTATCGGCGCCTCAACTTAACATCAAATGCAGTACCAGTATTGTTGGTAAATCCGACAGTCCGACAGGGAATGAATTCCCAGTCTCATAGCAAAAGTTCTCTCAAAGAGGACTGAAATAGATCGTATTTTTCCTCAAAATCTACAGTCGGTTTTAACCGACAGCCCGACAGGGAATGAATTCCCAGTCTCATAGTAAAAGTCCTCTAAAAGAAGACTGAAATAGATCGCACTTCCCGTCAAAATCTACAGTCGGTTTTAACCGACTTTCGCTATGAGGCAGGGAATTCATTCCCTGCCGGATTGTGGGAAAAGCGCGTATTTGCTGGCACTAAATTATTACAAATTCGGAGTCTTTCTCCCCACCTTCTGCACAGGAATAGCGACCACCTGCGGTTTCTTCTTCCCTGCAAACATCCCGAAGAAATCGTGCAGCAAAATGTAAAAACACGGAATAATAAACAGCGTCAGCAGCGTCGCCAGCGACAAACCGGAAAACACCACCACACCCAGCGGTTGCAAGAATTCCGAACCGTCTCCAATGCCCAAAGCTAGGGGGAATAAACCCAAAACTGTGGTAATAGTTGTCATCAAAATCGGACGCAAGCGCTGAGGTGCGGCCCTGAGAATTGCTGTGGCGCGATCGACCTTTTCATCTTCCAGAATTTGGTTCGCCAACTCCACCATAATAATCGCATTATTTACCACAATTCCCACCAGCAAAATCGCCCCCACAATCACCGTTGCGCCGATCGCAGTTTTAGTCGCATACAGCCCGAAAATCCCCCCAGCCAAAGCCAGCGGCACCGTTAACATAATCACCAGCGGATCGACAAGCGAATTGTACTGCACCGCCATCACCACAAATACCAAAAACGCCGCCAAAGAGCCCAAAACAATCAGCGAACTTTGCAATTCCCGGTTAGTTTCCGCCGCCGAACTCGGTATAACTCGTACTCCGGGCGGCAATTTAATTTCCGACAAAACTGTATCCACTTGTTGCAAAGTAGCGCCCAAACTCGCCCCCTTATTAACATTCCCAGCAATCATGAAAACTTGCCGCTGGTTAAGCCTTTGAATTTCCCCAGGCGCTTTTCCCAGTTCAATATTCGCCACATCGCTCAAGCGGATAATGCTGTTATCCCTAGCAGTTAAAGGGATAAATTTTAGTGCAGAAATCGATTGAACAGCAGCGCGATCGAATTGTACCCGCACATCAACCAAACGGTTTCCCCGCTGCAATTGCGTAGGAACAGAACCTTGAATTGCTGTCTGAATCGCCTCTCCAATTTGCCTCGCATTCAACCCGTAGATTTCTGCTTGTTCCCAGTTGGGGCGAATCTGCACTTCCGTTTGCTGCGGGTCTGCATCCGGGCGAAAAGTAGCTAACTTTACCTTCTCATCCAAAGTTGCCAATATCTCGCGGCCGGCTTGCTGCAATATTTGTTCATTTTCGCCCTGAAGCAGGACATCAACTTCAGCCCCGCGCACTGGCGAATTAGTTAAAACCAAACCCCGCACATTTTCTGGATTCAGACGCAAACGAGTATTTTTAGGCAAATCAATTTTTTTATTCAATTCTTGCGTAACTCGCTGCACAAAATCCAATGTATTGGTGCCCGGTTTTAGCGTAATGTTGCAGCCGCCGCGCAGCACATTCTCAACCGTATTGTTGCCGAATAACAGCCCGCCTACCGTCGTCAAAGTGTATAGAGTTTCTGGTTGACTGAGGATAATTTTATCAGCTTCTGCCATGATTCTTTGGTTGGTTGCCAAATTTGTGCCGGCCGGAAACAAAGCAAACAATCTCGCTTGACCGGTATTAATTCTGGGCAATATTTCCTGGGGAATTTGACCAGCCATCAGCCAACTGCCGCCACCCAATCCAATAATCGCTACTGCAATGATAATCAACCGCCACCGCACTATGCCCGATAAAAATTTACCGTAACCGGCGGTAGCATTGGTAAAAGCTCGATCGAATGCGCGCAGTGGCCAAAAGTTGCTCAAACCGCTGGATACCCGCAGCGCTAGCAGCCGAGAAGCCATCATCGGTACAACTGTCAATCCGACAATCAGAGAGGCGGCGACGGAAAAGCTGATGGTGAGAATTAATTCGTTGAAAAGTAAGGAAACTAAGCCGCCGATGAGCAAAAATGGCAGTACGGCAACTAAGTTAGTGATGGTGGAAGCAAATAAAGCCGATTCTAATTCTTGGCTACTTTTTTCTGCTTGCTGCATCAACTGCTTGTTACTTAAGCGCTGCTTGCCGTTTGCACTGTTTTTATTGCTGGTTCCTTCGACAATATTCTCCAGCATCACGATCGAGTTATCGACCACAATTCCCACACCCAGCGCCAAACCGCCCAAACTGAAAACGTTCAGAGATAGGCCAAAAACTCCCATCAGAATAATCGCCATTAAAGTTGCGAGGGGAATTGCCAGGACAATAATCAAAGTTTGGCGCAGGGAAGCGAGGAACAGCAAAACTGCTGCCCCCGCTAAAACAGCCCCGGTTAAACCAGAAAATAGGACGTTGCTAATAGAATCGCGGATGAACTTAGACTCGTCGAAGGTATTGACGATAGTCGTGCCTTCGGGAATTGCCCCGGATGCTTTTAATTCTTCTAGCCGCTTTTTGATGCCGTCTACAACTGAGATTGTATTGGCGTCCGGCTGCTTTTGAATGCTAATTTTTACGGCTGCTTTCTGATTTAGAAATACTTTAACTCGCTCTTCTTCTGTACCGTCAATTACCTGAGCAAAATCGCGCAAAAACACTCGTTTTGGCGGATTGGAACCCGATGCTTGAAAAGAAATTGCCTGAATTTCTTTCGCATTCTTAAATCGCCCGACGGTACGGGTTAAAGGTTCCGCTGCTTCTTGCCGCAGCCGCCCGCCGGAAGTGTCGAGGTTGCGGGATTCAAGGGCTGATAAAACGTCGGAAATACTGACACCTAAAGATTGCAAGCGATTTAAGTCAATATTTACTTGAATTTCTTCTTGCACGCCGCCGGCAACGTCAACTGCTGCTATTCCAGGAATTACGTTTAGTTCTCTGGATAATTCTTCGTCGGCAAATACGCGCAAATCAACTCCTTGCAAGGAGTCGGAAGTGAGGGCAAATTCGTAAATCGGCTGCTGGGAAGGGTCAACTTTAAAGAGAGTGGGCGATTCAACTGTATCGGGAAGTCGGTTGCGGATGCGGTTGACAGCGGCGGTGGCGTCGTTGAGGGCCTGGTCGATGTTGCCCCCGGGTTTGAAGAATAAATCGACGCTGACTTGTCCTTCGCGAGTCCGCGAGAAAACTTGCATGACGCCTTCAGTGGCGGAAAGTCCTTGTTCGAGGGGGCGGGTAACTTCGTCTATTGCTACTTCTGGGGAGACGCCTGGGGCGTTTAAGCGCACGCCGATGCGGGGATAGGTGATGGATGGTAGCAAGTCAACGGGCAGTTGGGTGATGTAGAAAAAGCCCACGATTATGACAGCAAGTGTCAGCATGAGGGTGCCGATGTGGCGACGAATCGCGGTCGCGCTAATGCTGAATCCGGGTTTGTCGGGGGTCATTTGATTTTAGATTTTAGATTTTAGATTTTAGATTTGAAAAGTTTACCCAGTCAGTCACCCTGCAAAGGAATGAATCGCGGGACTGGCGACCAAATTGTTTTCGGTCAGGCTTTATTTTGTATAGGCAGTGAGAGAATATTTACGCTCTGCACCTGACAAGTAGTATAATAAATTTTAATAAATTGTGAAAAATGTTTTTTTGAATATTCCTTTAGAGGTAGTCGATCGCCCAAAACGCAGATTGCCAGAAATTGCGATCGGCTTTTGAATCTCTGTAAGTTATCGCAATCAGGAACAGGCAAGATGCCTGTTCCACAACAAATAAACTTTCTTGTGGAACAGGCATCTTGCCTGTTCATAAAGTCTTCTTCCCTTTTCCCTCTTCCTTCTTCCTTCTTCCCTCTTCCTTCTTCCTGACATCCGTTACATCCGTGGAGCGAATCCGTTGCCGAACTTCCTTCTTTTACTGTACTTGAGATCCGTGGGCGCGGGGGTCAGAGCTACTTGTTTTCACCGGCCCTGTGGGGGGAGTAAAATTAGAAACTTGACCGCCTGCTTGGGCGTGTGGCAGAGGTTTTCCTGCAATTAAAGCTTCTAAGTTAGCTTCCATAATACTGCGCGGCATTTCGCCCATCGTTTCAGCAACGGCGCTGCCTTTATCGTTCAAATAGACAAAGTGCGGGATGCCGTCTACTCGATATTTTGTGATTTCTGGCAGCCATTTGTCATTGTCTACATTCAGCATCACAAAATTTAGCGGTTCGGCGTATTTCTGTTTGATTTCGCTCAGATCGTTAGCCATTGCCTGACAGCTACCGCACCAATTAGCATAAAATTCCATGAGTGTCGGTTTGCCATTTATCAAAGCTGTTTCTAATGGCGTTGAAGCTTTTGCCATATCGGTGAGACTGCTTGATGGCGTTTGGGTTTGCAGCCCTAAGAAGATGGATATTGAAAGGGCGATCGCTGTTAACACGATCAATAAGTTTCTGAGGCGCGTTGCGACTTTTGTTTCGGGATTTTTGGCTGCGGGGATGACTGTTGACTTGGGGGAATGCTGGGTCATAAAATAGATTGCTGTTTTATTTCTAGGTTTTTATTCTTAATAATAAATTAAGATTATACCACATTTTGAGATAATCAGACCAATCTCATAAAAATTTTTGAAGAGACCAGAATTAGACCAAGTGCGCTAAAACATAAGATAACAAAGATTGTTTGTAAATTACCGAGGACTTGCAGGGTGAAAAAACGGGTAACACTGACGTTTCCCCAACGATCGATCCAAATGCCTGTCACCTATCGACTGGCAAAGGATTTTAATGTTGCAGCCAACATTATTCGCGCTCAGGTGGCTCCGAACCAAGTGGGCAAACTGGTGCTAGAGTTATCAGGGGACATCGACCAACTAGAAGCGGCGATCGACTGGATGCGATCGCAAAACATCGGCGTTTCCCTAGCCAGTCGGGAAATACTCATAGACGAAGATATCTGCGTTGACTGCGGTTTGTGTACGGGGGTTTGCCCGACAGAAGCCTTGACCCTTGACCCAGAAAGCTTTAAACTAAGTTTTGCTCGATCGCGGTGTATCGTTTGCGAGCAGTGCATCCCTACCTGTCCGGTGCAAGCTATTTCTACTAACCTATAGGCCCTATACAAAGTCATCGGGCTCATCATCTTTTTTTTGCCTGGTTCTCCTAATTGTGCCATTGGATGAAAAAAAACTCTTGGCTTTCCCTAACTCTACTTTTTGTTACTTATTTCACTTTTGGCTGGAAATTATCTGAGTTTGATGTTCCCCCGCACCTGACTTGGTTTCTAGCCATAGCTTCAATTCTCGTGTTGGCTGCAGCCTTGTCCTTCCCGCTGAGAGACATAAAAGCCTTAATTTTGCGGTGGTTTTCGAGTGATATCGGTGCTTTTCTTTCTATTATTGTAGGAGCTTTTGTGGCAGTGGTAGTTTTTGCTTGGCTGCACCTTTTTGCTACTTGTTTACTCTTGATTTCAGCCGGAGCTTTGGCAAGACTCGATATTCAAATGTCTGGTTGGAAAAATTGGCGGGCTTTTGCGGTATTAGCTACCATTTCTTTAACAGGTGTGGGGCTGGGTGGAGCGATCGAGTTTTGGTCAAGGACAGGCAGGGTCGTATTCTTTTAATGAGGAACGGGAAATTCATCCAACCAAATTCTATAACTCGCAACGGATATTTAGCCGAAAACTATCAGATCGCCCATCAATAAATACAGCTTATTTTTTTTCAATCCCCCTCCCCCGGATTAATTCCCGTTCCGCGCCGTAATCATAGCAGTTTTCAATCCTCGTGAGGTACAGCTTGTCAATGGCTGATTCCCCGCTGGTTGTTACCAATGCCCCATTCCCAACTACCCATTCCCCATTACCAATTACCAATTAACGACGAACCTGGAGGGGAACTGAAAACCGCTATGGCAGTATTGAGGTTTAGCCACTGTTGCTCAAAATCTTATTGCCAAAATCCCGCAAGTCCCGCAGCCAAAAACTCATCGCAATAAAAAAGCAGCTTTAGGGAGCTGCTAGTCAGAATGCATGAGGTATTGTTTTTAGAATAAGGCACGTTGAATTCGATCGGTGCTGGGTTACATTTTTTGATACGAGAGAGTTGATGAGGGAATGGACGATCGTAAAATCGTCACATAGCAGAGTATCATTGATGCTAAATTTCCCGACAATCAAGTTAGCGTTTAACTGTCCTTGCGCCCTACAGCCCTTCAGCGGTGGGGCCCTTTTATTTTTAGGGATAACTCAATAGCCGACTTTAACGAATCAGATGAGTCTGGCATTAGTTCTTGTATAAAATCTCCGCATCACCACATCCTCATACTGATAAAAGTTACGCATCATATCAAGTCAAACCCGGTGGATTGCAAAATATTGGGTGGTTAAACGGACACACTCAGACAAATATCAGTATTTTCACCCAAGTCATATCGTTTCCGGTTGTATCGGAATGATTTAACCGCAGAGGGCGCAGAGAACGCAGAGGGAGAGAATACAGAGAGGAATAATTCCGATGCTACCGGATTTGATATCATACCATTTTAGATTTTAGATTTTAGATTTTAGATTTTGGGAATGACAGAGGAAGCTTGTGGTTTAGAGTTTGCGTAGGGTTGCATTATTTTTTTGAACTGGTATCAAAAGTCCTCAGAAAACTGTTATTTTCTTAGAAACTCGATTTGTGAATGTATCAATTGAGATCGGGCCCGGTTTGTGGTTTGATAACTTTTTGGATTTCCTCGATCGCCCTAGTCGCCACTGCTTCAGGCCTTTCGCCCACACCAGCATAGACTCGGACATCTGCTTGAGTGTAGAAACGCTCTCGCTCTTTAAAAAGGCTTTGCAGCTTAGATTTGATCTCGCCCTCCTGCAGTAGGGGTCGAGCGGTGTCCGAACGCAGTCGATCGTACAATTGATCTACAGGCACATCCAACCAAACCACTACACCGTAGTGCAAGTAACCCCAATTCATCGATCGGGTCACAATGCCGCCGCCAGTAGCCACTACCGAATTTTGATACGCAGACAATTCCCCCAGCACTTTAGTTTCTAGTTCCCGAAAAGCCTCTTCCCCTTCTCGCTCGAAAATCTCAGCAATTGACTGATTAGCAACTCGAACAATTAGTTCATCAGTATCAAAAAAACGGTATTTTAATTTTTTTGCCAAAATCCGCCCCACCGTTGTTTTCCCCGCACCCATCATCCCGACAAGATAAATATTTACTCCCCTCAACCCATCCACTGCCAAATCCTCCGATATTTTTCTATTTTTTCAGGTTAATCGATCCGCCACTGAGGCCATCATCGTCATCAAACTCATCACCCTCATCCAATCCCCAATCATCCTCTGCTTCTGCCATAGGATTTATTGGTGTTTCATCAGCGGGTTTAGGTATCGCCTCTTGGGGGGGAACGATCACCCGATACTCTGCATCGTATACAGACTCTGTTTGTCCCACCCCAGACTGGTTTGGATCTCGATAGCCGTAAGAATATACTGAGCCAGCCCAAGACTTGCTTTTCGGTTCCTGCTGAGCTTCGTAAGCCCTCGGATTTGCCGCTGGAACATCATTTACCTGCGGTCGATCAGGAAAATCGCGATCGTCCCCCCAATCGTCATCACCCCCTTGAGAGCCGGATTTTGAGCCATCTGAGACCCAATCGTCCTCATCGTCTGCTGCTGCATAAGTCCCCGGTTGAGCGTAATCCTTCGCCCCATAAGGGTTCGGAGTTTCTTGCTGGAAAGTCCGGGCATTGTAACCAGCCGACGTGCCGTACTCTGTTCGGTAGGAACCAGCAGCCTGAGTTTGGCTATTTTCCCTATTCATATCCGGGTCAATTTCCTGTTTTCTCGGAGGGGGAGGCGGCGTGTAAGGTGTTCTCCTGTCCTCTGGGAAAGTATCGGGACCGCTGCGACTGTCGCCGCCGGCGCGGTCTCGCCTTGGAGATAGATAATTTGAAAAAGCCAGCAAACCAGAAATCAATAAAGACGTGATAGCTCCCACCGCCATGCTCAGCAGAATCCAGATAGATAAAGGCAAAGCAGGCGATCGAACTCCCAAAAACACCAGCGATAATGCTGGCTCCACATTTTGCAGGGCAAAAATAGTCAGCCCCACCACAATTACTAGCAAAAATACAGGTCGCATATTAAAAATATTGGTAATTGGTAATAGGTAATTGGTAATTGCTAATTAAAACTAACAAATCATCAATAACAAACTGTCAACTGTCAACTGTCAACTGTCAACTGTCAACTGCCAACTGTCAACTGTCAACTGTCAACTGTCAACTGTCAACTAACTCCCTTCTTCTTCCTTCCAGCGTTTGAGAGGAACGCAATCAATCCCCAACTGGTCTAAAGCGCGAGCCACCACAAAGTCTACCAAATCTTCAATAGTTTGTGGATTGTGATACCAAGCAGGAATCGCTGGTACAATTCTAGCTCCAGCTTCCGCCAAGGTAGTCAAATTCCGCAGGTGAATCAAGCTAAAAGGCGTTTCGCGAGGCACAAGTACCAATTTTCGCCCTTCCTTGAGCTGAACGTCGGCTGCTCTTTCGAGCAAATCCGAGCTCAAGCCAGCCGCCAATTTCCCCAGCGTACTCATGCTACAGGGAATAATGATCATCCCTTGGGTACGAAAGGAGCCACTAGCAATATTAGCACCGACATCTTGCCAGGGATGACACCGAAGTTTACCCATTGTGGCTACTCCTGCTTGTTCCCGCCAGAATTCCTCTTGTAGCGTCGGCTCGGCGGGCATTCGGGTGTTCTGTTCGCTTTGCCAAACCATGTAAGTAGATTTGGAAGCGACCAGTTCGATCGCGCGATCGGCTTCCAACATAAACTTCAGAGTTCGCACCGCATAAATCAGTCCCGATGCACCGGTAACTCCTACAATCAGGGGGTAGTTATTCGTCATTAGTTATTTTTTAGTTGACGGTTGACTGTTAGTAATTAGTTGTTAGATCAACTTTTTTAGCATCGGAGTTATTCATAAATCTCTTATCTTCATCTGCGTGAATCAGCGTCCCTCCCTTGTCATCGGCAGTTAATAAATTCTCTTTTTTTTTACCGCAGATATAGGCAGATTAACACAGATTAACGCAGATAAATTATATAAATTCCGGTTGCACCGGCCGTGATTGTTGACTTTTGACTGCATTTGATGCCCGACGATGCTATCGGATTTGATATTAGTCCTTAATTATTTATTGAGGATTGCTGAGTATAGTTGGCAGCCCACTTCTTAATACTTAGTTGCCAGACAATGACAACTAAGTATTGAGAAAAGCTAACAGTCAACAGTCAACAGTCAACAGTCAACTGTCAACTGTCAACAGATTATTCATCATCATCAAAAGCTTGACTGCCGCCGCCAACTGCAACTAAATCAATTTGCTGGCGGTAGTAGTCAACACTCTTGACTTGAACTTCTACCCGATCGCCCAAACGGTACTGATTGCGGTTTTTGCGGCCCACCAGAGTTTGCTGGCGCGATCGATATTCGTACCAATCATCCTTCAGCGAAGAAACGTGTACCAATCCCTCAACTCGCAAGATGTCGCTCTCCGGCGGCCGCACCTCAATTTCCACAAAGAAACCGTAAGACTGCACCCCTGTAATCAAACCCTGGAAAGTTTGACCGGTGCGTTCTTTCATCAATCCGGTTTTCTTCAATCCCTGCAAATCGCTTTCGGCATCCTCAGCAACCCTTTCGCGTTCCGTCAGGTGTACCACGGCCGATGCAAACTCTGTCTCAAATTCGTGGTGCAAATCTGGGGGGAGAACATTCCAAGTAATTTGACCGTGACAGGAGGAATGGTGCAAGTCAACTTTTTCCTTAGCCCGTGTTGTGCGGCTGCTGCGCCCTTGCTCGAACACCGCTTGCAACACCCGCAGCACCAGCAAATCGGCGTAGCGGGAAAGCGGCGAAGTGCAGCGCGTGTAACCCTCTGACAGCCCCAAACCGAAGTGTGGCTTGGGAGTGGTGCTGTAAACAGCGGGCTTCATGGTGTCTTCTAGGAGGTAGGTGAGAACTCTTTCGGACTTCAGGCCGGCAAACTGCTGGGTAAATCGCTGAAAGTCCAAGGGCAAAACTTCTTCTTCGGTTTCGAGATACAGTTCGCCTCCGAGGTTGTTGGAGAGTTTGATGAACTCTTGAATGTCTGCCGGGTCTGGCATCGGCTGGACGCGGTAAATTGCTGGGACTCCCAAGGCTTGCAGGTGAGTGGCGACGGCTTGGTTGGCAAGTACCACCAACTCGGAGACAGCCGACTGAACGGGGGGAGCTGTTGCAAAAGCTCCTAATTCGCCTTCGTCGTCGAAGTGAGAGTTAGCGTCGGGCAAATTTAGTTCAAAAGCTCCCCGCTTGAGCCTTGCCTTTCTGGCAGCCTGTGAGGCAGCCGACATTTGATCTAGGAAAGGACGGAGGGCGGATGATAAAGGGTGATCTTCGGCCTCGCCTGGTTCGAGAATTGCTTGAGCTTGCTGGTAGGTGAGGTGGTAGTCAATTTGAATGACGCTGGCTTGAATTTCGTATTCTAAGAGTTCTCCAGATTCGTCTAGGGTGAGCAGTATGCTGAAGGTCAGCCGTTCGGTATCTGGCAGCAGAGAGCAGCGCTCGTTGAGGGTTTCTGGCAGTACGGCGATGATTTTTTCTCCCAGATGGGCGGCGGTGCCTCGCTTGCGGGCTTCGCGGTCGATCGGGGTTTCTGGCTGCACGTACTCGGCGGCGTCGCTGATGTGGATTCCTATTTGCCAGCGGCCGGGCTTCAGGGTTTCGATCGACAAAGCGCGTTCCACTGGCGGATCGGACAGGAATGATGTCGGATCAAACTCGTTTTCGCCTCCTCCTTCGGAGAGATTTTCCTCCTGGAATCGAGGGGCATCGTTTTCGCTGTTGGTTGTTCCCGGTTCGTTTTTGCTGAAGCTAACAGTCAGAATGTTACGCAAGTCTAGCCGTTTTTTGATGTCTGTTTTTTTGACTTTGCTCGGCAAATTTTCGGCTGCTTTGATGACGGCGGCGGGGAACGATCGCGGTAAGTCGTGTTTGCAGCATACGATGTCGAGGTCGTCAGCGGCTTCGGCGTCGGAACCGAGTACCTGTACTACTTTGCCGACTGGGCGATGGGTGCCAAGGGGGTAGCGTTTGACTTCGACGTGTACTAGGTGGTCGATCGCCTCTTGGAGATTTGTGCCATTTGCGAGCAAGTCTAGTTCAAACAACAGGCGATCGTCTAGGGGGATTGCTCTGTAGCTGACGCGGCCGGTGGGGGTGGCCGTTTGCTTGACTCGCGCGAGTACCGAGGGGTTGGCGCGTTCGAGGATGAGCATGAC
Source organism: Microcoleus sp. B5-D4 (assembly GCF_036705145.1). Lineage (NCBI taxonomy): Bacteria > Bacillati > Cyanobacteriota > Cyanophyceae > Oscillatoriales > Microcoleaceae > Microcoleus > Microcoleus sp. B5-D4. The sequence continues at coordinate 11,678 of NZ_JAUBTV010000087.1, forward strand.
TTCGCCTTCGGGCGATCGGCGGCGGCTACCTTCTTTGATAATTTTGACTAATACTCGATCGCCATTCCAAGCTGTCGAGAGGTGACTTTCCCGCACATAAACGTCTTCTGAGCCTTCGGCGTCTTGAATTGCAAAGCAAAATCCTTTGCTCGAACAGCGCAGTTTTGCTTCTACTACGTCGTCTTCAGCTACTCGGCGATAGCGGCCTTTGTCTTTGACTAATATGCCAATTTTCTCTAGAGCTTCTAATGCGATTTGAAGTTTGAGTTGACTGGTGGCGTCGTTGCAGTCGAGTTTTTTCTCCAATGCTTTAGGAGCCACTAATTTGTCTTCTGTAAAATTTGCCAGCAGTGCAGCGATAGAAAATTCCATGTAGCGATCGATCCTCTTGTTTCCAGCAATTAGTCTAATTTTGGCGAAATCAGCCGCACCCCCTCGGGCCCTCGCAGTGCCTGCTTCCCAACAAATACGCGGGTTGATAGGTGGAGACGCGAGCACAGCCACCTTGTTTGATCGCGAGGTTTTTTTGAGATTCTCTCCCGACACCGGCTTCGTGCTAATTGTCTGCTGTCTGTCTTGAACTGACTGCTGACGGTGCAGACAACTGTCCCGCACGCTATTCCCCAATACAATTTTTTAGCGTTGGTTTGTTTGCTTTTAGGTCAGCAGCGCCGAGCACTTCGCAAATTAGAAAGCCCCTGTCGGTTCTTAAAAGATGGCTCGATACTGAAAGCGACGGCTTGAGTCGAGGATGAGCCGATGGAGGGATGGAGAGGGATAAAATTTGCATTTCTTCCTTCTGCCTTGTTCCTTCTGCCTTGTTCCTTCTTCCTTTTGAAGTGCCTCTTGCTTCTTGCTTTAGCAAAGAATTTACCGGATCTTTAAGGCAAAATTGCTAGTAGCTCGCTGCTGCGATGCCCCTGTTTTTTTGCACGCGATCTGTCCTTGCGGACGGAGGTGCAACGAGCGGGTCGGGAGCAATCTGTGCTGTAGAAAGTGCAGGTACGCAAACCGGAGACTTTTACTACTTTTGCTTAGTTGCTGTGTCATCTCCTATAGGTAGAAATGACGCCCGGTGCTTGTTAGCTTAAACTGCCGGATGTGGGATGGGGTTTAGTGGCGTGTAAGGTTGCGCGGATGACTCACCTTTAATTTATTGTATGTTGAATAGGTGCTTTCAGAAAATTGTTTTCTCAGGGCTGTACTACACTTAAGTCATAAGCCCCCTCTGGTTTCGGGGTCAAAAAACTATGTTTGCTGAATTTCGCGCCCTTTATCCCGCTGGACAGTTAATTTGTGAGTTGCTGACTGTTCATCACGGTAAGTTTGTTGTTCGCTGTCTGGTTCAGGTTGACGGCAAAACTCTGGCTACGGCTATGTCGGCTGCTGAGTCTGTTGAGGATGCTGAAGACCGCGCCCGGTTGCGAGCGATCGCTGTTCTTGGATCTGCTGCGCCCGATCGTGCGATCGCGACTGTTGATCCGGCTCCGGTTGCTCCGGTTGCTCCGGTTGCTTCGGTTGCTGCTGTTCCCCCTCCTCCTGCCGTTTCCCCGGTTGCTGCTGTTCCCCCTCCCCCTCCTCCTGCTGTTCCGGTTCCTGTTGGGCCGACAAGTGTTCCTCTTCCGGTTCTAGAAATGCCTGTTGCTGACAAATTGCCTGAAACATATCAAAGCAATTTTGTCAAGACTGAAGCGAAATTAAATGAAGAGCCGATCGCACCTGTACCTGCACCGCTGCCGCCAACGGTCGATCGCGTCGAGGCTACTGGGTTTGTACCAAAGCAGTTAGACTCAGACGCTTGGCTTTCTTCTAGCTACGGCGAACCGATCACGGAACTAGAGGTGCCGACTGCTAGCCAAAGTGAACTGCTACAGGGTGCGGCCGAAGTCAGGGAATTGCAACCGATTGCAGTGGGAATCCCCAGCGATGCGATCGAGGATAATTCGGATACGATCGCCCAAATAGACGCCATCCTCAAACGCCTGCAATGGAAGAAAAAACAGGAAAGCGACTGTCTCGAACACAATTACGGCAAGTCGTCGCAGAGAGAGCTTTCTAGCGAACAGTTGGGAGATTTCCTAGAATATCTGGAAATCTACAGCAGAACTACTGAGGAAATCAAGCGGTTGGGCTGGACTCCCAACCAAGGAAAAGATTATCTCAAACAAGGTTATGGCAAAGAAGCGCGGCACTTCTTAAATCGAGAAGAATTGTTCGACTTCCTGCAATATCTCGAATCTTTGCCCTAGGAATTCGGCAACTAAACAAGGCGCTGGAGGCTATTAGATTAAAGAAAACGGGTTTTTTACAGAGATTAAGGCTGAGAACCAAAGATTAGGGTAAAAAACCCGGTTTCTCGCCCCCCGTTGCTCCCGGATTAAAGAAACCGGGTTTTTTACAGAGATTAAGGTTGAGAACCAAAGATTAGGGTAAAAAACCCGGTTTCTCGCCCCCCGTTTATCCATTAAAGAGCTACTTTTGAACGTTAAAAATTAAAAATCAAAAATGAAGAATATTTCCTCATTTTTGATTTTTAACTTTTTATTTAGACGACAGCGGCGATCGGGCGGCTGGCGGAAGGACGGCGATCGATCACTTGATCGACTAATCCGTAGTCCTTTGCTTCTTCAGCGGACATGAAGAAATCCCGTTCGGTATCTTCTTCAATGCGGGAAAGCGGCTGACCGGTATGGTTGGCAAGATGTTCGTTCAGGCGGCGTTTGTGGTACAAAATCTCTTTAGCCTGAATTTCAATATCGGTTGCTTGTCCTTGAGCTCCGCCTAGAGGTTGGTGGATCATAATCCGGGAGTGAGGCAAACTCATCCGCTTGCCTTTAGCGCCGGCACTCAACAGAAAAGCGCCCATGCTGGCAGCCAAACCGAGACAAATAGTGCAAATGTCGGGGCGGATGTGGTTCATCGTGTCAAAAATGCCCATACCTGCTGTTACCGAACCCCCTGGGGAGTTGATATAGAGGTAAATATCTTTCTCCGGGTCTTCGGCGTCTAAAAATAGCAATTGGGCAACGATCAGGTTAGCCAAGTCTGAGTCAACCTGTTGGCCCAAGAAGACGATGCGATCGCGCAGGAGTCGCGAGTAAATGTCAAAGGCGCGTTCGCCGCGACCGGATTGTTCTATAACTGTTGGGATCATTGACGCCTGCCTGCCTATTACGTATCTTTTTTTAATTTTAGCGACTAGGGCTCAGTTATAGTTAGCGATCGGTGGCGTGCGATCGAGAAATCGGCAAAATCCTTAAGCTGGGCGGGGTTGGGGCGGTAATTTGTGGAAGTTGTGGCGGGGGTGCGATCGGATTTCCGATCCTGCAGGCGATCGATTTTGAGGAAACGGACATCAATCAACGTTGTTTTGTGGCGATCGTATCATTGAGAGAAGTGAAATCGCTCGATCGCGGCTGACAGTAGGAAAATGGTCTAAAAATTCATCGACCGAATCACCAGCTTCGAGACAATCAAGCACAGTCTCGATCGGGACGCGAGCACCAATAAAGACAGGAGTTCCACCTAAAATATCGGGGTCGCTATGAAAGATAGTAGCTGCGTATTGCAAAGAAAAGGCTGTGACATCAAGACAATCTTCTTCACTCCAGGTATCACTTTGCTCGAACGATCTGTTAGTTTCCATCGCTAAATCCCCACTGGATTTTTATAGATTATATCTTTGCTAGGATTACTGGTAGCGGGATTTCTTTGATTTAATCACCTCAATTACATTGTCGTGTCTTTTCCCTTCAATAATATCCTTGAGATGAATCTGTCCGTTGACGTACTGAACGTGGATGCGCCAGCCTGAGACTTTATCAATATCAGCACGATAAACTGCCTGCTTCACACCCTTAACTTTATGCAGTCTCGTTTTGGGAAATTGTCTCGTCCTGTGACATTCCTGGTCTTCAAGTTCTGCTAAAGCTTCCAGAAAACTAATCTTTAGCTAGTCATCTGGCAAAATTTTCATAGCTTCGTAAATAATGCCATATTCATCACAGAGAATAAGGTTTTGCGCCATAACTTAAGCTGATTATATCTAGGCAGTTTCTCGATCGCGCTGAAGTAGGTCTTGATACAAAGACTCTGCTACACCCTTATACGCTCGATCGAGTTCGTCGTGTTGAATTGCTCGAAAAAGAGTAAAAATAGCTTGCCCAAAAATTGGGTCTTCGTCAACCGCCAAAACCACTCTTAGTTTTTGAGAAATTCGTAGCGTATAAAGCGAAGACTCGTAACCATTCAGGTCTGACGATAGCGGGAGACGACGCAGCTTGCGATACACATTTGATTTTTGAGTAGGAAAAAGGCTGGCACAATAATTAATTTTTTGAATTACTGCGGCTTTCTCATCTTCATTTAGCAGCGCAATATCTTTCTCAAATTCCCTTGTTGACTCAATTAGAATATCCACGTCAAAAACCGTAAAAAATATATAAACATTATACTACAAACAGCTTTTAATTGTCAAGCCCCTTGCTCACCACTTACCAGCAAACGCGCTTGTTTAACAACCCACCATTCAAATTTTAATCGCCCAACCACGGCGGTACATCCCATACAAAATTAACCACCAAAATAATACCGCAGTCACGGCAAATGCCAGAGAACCATTCAGCGGCCCCGCCCACGGCACAAACCAGTTTTCATAAATCCAACTGTAAGTTGTTGGAGCATTTTCACCAGTACCGATATGAGTTTTTAACAGAAGTCTGGCGACAATACCGGAAGCCACAAACAGGAAAATTGCATTCAATCCCATGATTTCAAACAGCCTCCCCCATTTCCAGCCTCGCACTTCAATTGTTTCGTAGCAAGCTGCTAGCAATAGCAAGGCCCAACCAGCCGTAAAAACTACATAGGAACTCGTCCAAAGTTGTTTGTTGATCGGAAATAAAAATCCCCACAAGTGGCCGATTACCACGCCAGAGAGGCCGCAGATTGCTAAGTTGATACTGGTGCGGGGTTTGATTGGCTGCACACGCAGCCATTCTCCGGTAAAGTAGCCGATTAGGACTGTAACGCTTGCTGGTAAGGTACTCAACAATCCTTCTGGGTCGAAGGGGCCGCCTTTGTACAGGTGTTGGCTACCGAGAATTAGCCGATCGACATATCCTCCTAAATTTCCTTCTGGGGTGAGTTCGCCGGCAGTGTACCCCCCTACAGCAAATACGGTTAGTGCGCCCCAATAGCCCAAAAGCACGGCCACAGCGAGCAGTTTTTGATGGCGGGGATAGAGGTTGAGAATGGCGATCGCACTGATGAAATAAGCTAAGCCGATGCGCTGCAATACTCCCATGATGCGGATTTTACCGAAGTTTTCCACTGGGGCGCTGTTGAGAAGTACGTCAAGGGCGATCGAAGATGTATTTAGCAGCAATCCTAATAGAAATAGAATCGCGGCCCGGCGCGCAATTCGCCAGTAAATATTTGAAGAAGGGAGAAGGAAGGAGGAAAAAGGAAGAGGGTTTTTGGCGGATTCGGATTTTTCCTGTGTTTGTGTAATTATTGAGGTTTCTATTCCAATTTTTGGATGATTTTGAAGATATTTAGACAGCGAGAAAGACATCGCGCAGCCAACGATGAACAGGAAAAAAGGAAATACTAAGTCTGTCGGCGTACAGCCGTGCCATTCTGCGTGCTCTAGCGGCGGATACACCTGTTCCCAACTACCGGGGTTGTTGACTAGAATCATCGAGGCGATCGCAATTCCGCGAAAAACATCAAGGGATTTGAAGCGCATGGGGAAGAAGGGAGGAGGAAGAAGAAAGAGGGAAGAAATAAAAACTACTAATTACAATTACCAAGTACCCATTAGCCCTTAACTAAATTTCAATACCTTCGAGAGTCATAATGACTGCATTCTTCATCAACATATCGCACCTTTCTGCATAAAAAGCTGCTGCCTTATCATACTTGTTGACTTGCAAAACGCGCAGAAACATTTGCCTTGCTTGCGCGAATTGCTGCTGGTAGTGAAAAAAAATTCCCTGTTCAAAATAAGTTTGAGTTTGTGCTTTTAGTTCGATCATTGTCGCCGAGTCGCCATCGTAAATTTCAAATACCGCAACAGGTGTTTGTTTTCCTTTTACTTGAACGCGATCGAGAAACCGGCACTTGTAATGTTGAGGATCGTCTATCCGGCAAAGGGTTTGGACGCTCGCTACAATAGCCACCCCATAAAGCTTTGTCAATCCTTCCACACGGGAAGCTAAATTAACCGCATCAGAAATCACCGTACTTTCCATTCGTTCCGCTTCGCCAATCGTACCTAACATTAAAGTCCCCGTATGCAAACCAATCCCTATCGAAATAGGTTGATAGCCACTGTTTTGCCTGTGTCTATTATAAATTTTTACTTGATGCTGCATCTCAATTGCTGCTTGCACAGCATCTTCAGCCCTGTTAGGAAACAAAGCCATAATCCCGTCACCAATGTATTTATCTATAAAACCGTTGTACTGGCGGATAACTGGGCCAACTCGGCTTAAGTAAGAGTTAAGAAATTCAAAGTTTTCTCGGGGAGACATACTTTCTGACAGACTTGTAAATGAGCGAATGTCGGCAAACATAATCGTCATTTCTGCTTGTACAGAGTCTCCTAGTCTGGCATCAACGATGCTTTCTCTTTTGAGAAATTTCAAGAATTCACGGGGAACAAAACGGGCAGATGCAGCGGCTATTTTTTCGAGTTCGCTTTTGCTGGATTCGATTTGATTTAGCGATCTAAATGCTCTCAATGCGGTGACGACTGTGGTAAATAACTTTTTGTTAGTAAGTTCTGTTTTAGTTTTGTAATCATTGATATCGTAGCTGACAATTACTACATCTTCTGGCACTTGTCCGGGCTGTCCAGTTCGTAAAATAATTCGCACAATTTGATTGTTTAAAATATCGCGGATGTATTTAACTACTTCCAAGCCTGCTTCTTCTGTTTCCATAACTACATCCAGTAAAATTAATGCTATGTCGTAGTTATTTTGGATGATTTCTTTAGCTTCTTTTCCTGAATAAGCGCTGATAAATGTTATACTTTTACCTTCAAATTTAAAATCGTTTAACGCGAGTTTAGTAATATTATGAATTTCTATTTCATCATCTACAATTAAGATTTTCCAACTTTCTTCGAGCGGTTTTTGTTCCGCCTCGTCTTCCTCGGCAAATATTAATTCATCGTCCCCCGCCGCGATTAATTCCTCATCGCCCGCAGCCAACAGGTTTTTACTAGCTTCTGACATATATCGTTCTCCTATATAAAACTTATATCCATGTTGGGGTCTAATAACTAACTGCTCATTTTAGCGGGAAATTCAATCATAAATCTTGTCCCTTTATTTACTTGACTTGTGCAGCTAATTGTGCCTTTTAGTTTTTGAGTAACAAGGTTATAAATAATGTGCAGTCCCAATCCCGTGCCTCCCTGACCTCTTTTGGTGGTAAAAAACGGTTCAAAAATTTTACTGAGATTTTCTGGGTCAATTCCTTTGCCGTTATCGGCATATTCAAATATTAGCCGATCGCCCTCTAGTTTGAAATCAAAAGCCAGAACTCCTTCGTCTTCTCCATCGTAGGCGTGAATTAGGGAATTCAACACCAGATTTGTCACAATTTGACACACTACGCCGGGGTAACTGTCCACAACAATATTTTCATCACACTTAATCTCTATTTTGTGCTTAGTTCTTTTTAGTTTGGCTGTTAAGGATGTCAAAATTTCCTCTAGATAGTTTTTAACATTAAACGTGCGTTTTAACTCGCTCGACTGATCCACAGCTACTTCTTTAAAACTGTGAATCAAGTCGGCCGCCCGCGTGAGGTTAGATAAGATCATATTACTGCTTTGCATCGCGGTATCCAGAAACTTTTCTAACTCGGAACGTTTTATTTGCCCGTTACTGTAAACCTCAAAAAACTTTGTGGCTTTTTCAGCAAGCAGGGAGGCGGCGGTGATGCCGATGCCGATGGGAGTATTGATTTCGTGGGCAACACCTGCAACCAACCCTCCGAGGGCAGCCATTTTTTCCGATTCTACCAGTTTATTTTGAGCCGATTTTAAGTCTGCTAAAGTTTGGGAGAGTTCGGAGGTACGCTGCTGTACTAAATTTTCCAGATTCTGATTGAATTGGTGCAAGTTGGCGTAAAGTTGGGCATTTTTGATGGAGATAGAAATTTGAGAAGACAGCAGTTTTAATATTTCTAACCTGTCTTGGGTAAAAGCGCCTGTAGTCAGATTGTTTTCTAAATATAGAATCCCAGTGAGTTGGCCTTGATTAATTAACGGAGTGCAAAGAATTGATTTAGGTTGAACCGCCATTATATAGGGTGTGCGAGTAAATTGTCCTTCGCGGCTGGCATCGTTTAAAACGATACTTTCCTGGGTGCGGGCGACGTAATTCACAACTGCAACTGCCAGCAAAGTGACTTCTCGCTCGTCTGCTACAAAATCTATCGGAATTGATTGCATGACAGCAACGCGATCGACATCTACAGATCCTGATGCTTCAATCACCCATTGACCCTCTTTTTCGAGTATTAAAAACCCTCGTTGCCCCCCGGCATTTTCAATAACAATTTTCATCATTTTGGCCAGCAGTTTGTCTAGAACTATTTCGCCGGCTAAGGTTTGCGATGCTTTAACTGCGGTAGTCAAGTCTAGCACGCCTGCAGCGTCGTTCGTAGTGGAAGCGCTGCTGGTAGATTTGTGAGTTTCAATATTAGTTGAAATCGAGGCGGAAGTTAGCAAGTGCGAGTATTTCGATTCTAAATGCGCTGCTTTGGCTGTTGCTCCCCAGCGCTGATAGCAATAATGCGCTTCTGTCAAGTAAGTTTTAGAATTTTTTTCTCTTCCTATGGATAGATAAAATGCTCCTGCCAATTCTGCTGCTAGTGCTTGTACTTGTATGTATCCGTTTTCTTCGGCTCCGTCAATTGCGCGATCGTAATATTCCATTGCTCTCACAACATTGCCCAAAACACGCGCTTTTTCTGCCGTAAGTAAGTCGCATTTGTGCTGAAGATTCATGGGCGCATAAAGTGCTTTCTGTTGCAGTTTTTTCCGGTTACTGACAGCGTAAAAAATATGCTCTTCTTGTTCCCCCTCTGTTCCAGAGGGATAGGCGGCTAGGCGGGCTAGAGAATCGTAAAACTGGTATTCAGAAACATTAATAAAGCCTGCTACTCCGTCTAAATATACTTCGGCTTGCGCTGAATTTTCTAGCGCTGTAGCGGTATCTCCAAATAAATAGGCTAGTATTAATTTTTGCAAATAAAAGTGCTGTAGTCCCACCCGATCGTTAGCTTTCAACAGCAGCGACAACAATTGTTCTTCGCTGTATGCTTCACCTAATACCAGGTGTGGACTTTCCAATTTTCCCATCAATTGCAAAATACTTTGCCGATATATTTGATTCCAAGTCAATACAGTTTCTTGCTTGAGTTGAAACAGCAAATGGTTGTAACTTACCATTTTCCGTTCCAGTTGGGGCAATTCTTGACCGATGAAATACAAAGACTGACAAATATTTACGGCTGAATATCCGACAGATTCTAAATCCCCATTTTCTAGCGCGCTTTGATAGGCCTCCTCTAATAGCGGCAAAGAGTCTTTAACGTGATGCTTGCCGTTCATCAAAATGAATGCTACTAAATTAAGCGTTTTGCTTTTGAATTCTAACGCATTTAATCTATCGCTCAAATTTAAAGCTAATTGACCAAAGCGATCGCCCGATTCAATATCTCTAACTATTCCTTTTAAAATTGCTCCGTAATTAGCATAACCGAAGGCGGAAAAAGTAGAGTTTCCGTAATTAATAGATAAATTAACTTGCTCGCACACAATCAGGGGCAGCAGCACAGGTTCAACTATAAATGTAGCTGAAAACATACTGGAAAGCACGCGCATAGTTGCTAATTTGTGCGGATTTGTCATAATCGGCAAGTTAATTAAATCTTCTATTTTTATTTCTGTTAAATAAGCGGCAGTTTTAGCCAGTGCTTGCTGAATGTGGAGGGGAATCGGCGATTCTGGAAAGTTAACTCCTAACATTTTTAGTGCTTCCCGACCAATTTTTACCGATTCTTGGAGTTGGGTTTGCATCGCACAAGCTATGATTCTAATTTCAAACACTTTGATTTTGTCTAGTTCATTTTTTGCGTGTTGCAGGACAATTATCGCCCATTTTTCCATTGGTTCAAAGTCGGTATTTAGGTAAGCAGCTTCTGCTGCTGACTCGTAGAGTGCAAGAGTCAAGTCGTAGTCAGTTTGCCAACTTTCGGAGGGAAGCAGTTGAATACCTGTGGTTAAATATTTGAGGGCAAGTTCGTAAGCTGCACTTGCTTTTGCTTTGCGGCCTGCAATTAAATTTAATTGGCATAATTGAAATTGTTCTAATTGGCTGCTGATGATTTCTTTAGCTGAATTTAGTTGGTTGACGGTATCAAAAATATGTTCTTCTAATTGCTCTGGCGGTGCATTCTTTAGGAAAAAATTGCCTATCTTGAGATGAATCTCTTGTTTGTGATAATCGGATATTAAAGCATAAGCTGCTTGCTGCACTCGCTCATGCAAAAATTTGTAAGTGGCGCTAGGAATATCAGTCACGGGTAAGGAAAATTTATCGGTAAAGTCTCTAGATATTGTGTCTGTTACTTCTGTGCTTGCTGCTAGTGCGATCGGAATTTTGTAGGCGTTATTCACGAGCAAAATCAGACCGGACTGAAGTGCCTCACCGAGGTCTATTGCTGCGGAAGCGAGAGGTTTTTCGGCGATTGTCGAGATAGTTTCTAAATCAAATTTGTTCCCGATACAAGCGGCTAATTTAAGCAGTTCCTGGGTCTTCTTTGAAAGTTTCTGAATGTTATCTATCATTAATTCTACAACATTGTCAGTTATTCCCATTTCTTGTATTTGTTCGATATCCCACTGCCACTCGCCTGTGACATGGCATTTTTTCACAATTTGCTCTGAGAGTGGTTGCGCTAAGCCCGACAGGTTAGGTTCAGCTAGATCGACCACATTATTCGAGGGTGAAAGTTTAAATTCTATCAAACTTTTTGAGGAAAGAAATTTTATTAATTGATTTAAAAAGAATGGATTTCCAGCGGTTTTTCGCCAAAGCAATTCTGCTAAACTTAGGGATTTTTCGGGGGCGCAGTTCAAAGTATCGGCAACGAATTGGTTGACGCTGCTTATATCTAAAGGCGAAAGGGCGATCGCCCTCACAGTCCCGCCTGCTTTTTTAATTGCTTCGGCGGTCAGCATTAGGGGATGATTTGCATCTACTTCCTGATCTCTATAAGCTCCAATTATTAATAAATATTGAGTTCTCAGGTCAGTTGCTAGTAGTTCTATTAACTTGAGAGATGCTGAATCGACCCACTGCAAGTCGTCTAGGAAAATTACTAGGGGATGTTCTTTTTGAGCAAAGACGCGGATGAAGTTTTGAAATACTAAATTAAAGCGATTTTGAGATTCATTTGCTCCTAAATCTGGCACGGGGGGCTGCGGCCCGACAATCAGTTCTACTTCGGGAATAGCTTCAATAATTACTTGGCAGTTGCCGCCGAGTGCTTTTAAAATTTTTTGTTTCCAAACATGAATTTCTGCGGCATTTTCTGTGAATATTTGCCGCAACAAATCTTGAAAAGCTTGGAGCAAAAAAGCGTAGGGAATATCGCGCTTAAATTGCTCAAATTTGCTGTCAATAAAATACCCGTTTTCCCGCCGACTCGGCTTGTAAACTTCATATACTAACGACGATTTGCCCACACCTGCGGCACCAGAAATGAGCACAATTTCTGTATTGCCTCGCCTCATCCGCTGGAAGATACTGAGAAGCATATTAACTTCTACTTCTCGCCCGTAAAATTTTTGGGAAATTTGCAGGTGACTTGACTGATCTTGCTCGCCGAGGGTTATGTGGGAAATTTCGCCTGTAGTTTGCAGTTGAACGAGACAATTTTCCAAGTCGTACAAAAGTCCGAAAGCACTTTGATACCTGTCTTCGGCTGTTTTTGCTAAGAGTTTTATGACGATATCGGAAACGACTTGAGGAATCTCCTTTGTTCCTACTTGATTGATTCTGCCTTCGATGCTTCTGCTTTGTACTTTTTGCTTTCTGTTTTCACAAGGAGAAACTGGCGTTTTGGCAATATGGCAGTGTACTAATTCCATAGGATCGATCGCCTTAAAAGGCAATTCGCCACAAAGCATCTCATAAAAGGTGACGCCTAAAGAATAAAAATCGGTGCGGTAGTCGATCGCCCGATTCATGCGCCCCGTTTGTTCAGGAGACATATAGGCGAGAGTGCCTTCGAGTAAATGGGGATGGCTGGGGGCGGGGTTTTCGCCCGGTAGCAGGGAGGCGATCGCAAAATCAGCAATCTTGACATCTCCAGTCTCGATATTGACAATAATATTGCTGGGTTTAATATCCTTATGGATAATGTGGTGTTCGTGGAGTTGCCCAATAGTTTCTGCTAGTTTGATGCCAATATGCAGAAATTGTTGTAACTCTAGCTGGTTGTTGCTGAGAAAGTCTTTTAGGGAAATACCACCAAAATCTTCTAAAACTAAAACCGGAAAGTGATTGTATGTTTCTATTTTATAAAGCTTGACTATTCCGGGGAAAATCAAATTTTTAAGAATTTCAGATTCGTGCAGCAGTTGGGATATTTGCGCTGGGGTAGGGTATGAGGGTGTGAGAGTTTTGAGGATAACGGGTTTTTGTTCCTCAAGCTGCATCCCTCGATAAATAACTGTGTGAGGGTTTGTATAAAGTTCTCCGTCAATGCGGTATCCCGGAATAGAAATCATGATAGTTGGGGGTAATTTCAAAGAGGCGGTTATACAATTTTAGATTTTAGATTTTAGATTTTAGATTGGGAATGATTGATGATATAAGGGTTTGGAGCGCGGGCTGAGAGTTGCATTCTTTTTGACCACAAGTATTATTAAGTAAGTGAAAATACACATTGCCGGTCGAGTGCGGTTTTTACGGCAGTAAACTGGCTACTATTATAGAGCTTAGCTAAATCCATCCCTAAAGAGTCCTCCTAGATACTTTTTTGGTCGCTTATTTAGTTATCTATATTTTAGTCTTCAAAAAATCCGAAATTGCACTTTGCTATCCCACCAGTGCCAAAATAAACGGGTGCGTGCAAATCAACAGCTAAAATCTAAAAAAATCATGCAGAATATAACTGCCTCAAATCCAGCTAATGCGACCGATCGCGCTTTTGGCACCGCAGACATTCAATTGCTGGTAGTGGATATAGACGGCACGATCGCAGGTTTGTCAAATACCATCCGAGAACCAGTCAAGCAGGCAATTTTGGCGGCCTCGTCGCGGGGAGTGAAAGTAGCCGTCGCTACGGGCAGGATGTACCGATCAGCTTTGCGTTTTCACCGCGACATCGGCTCAACATTGCCACTGATTTGCTACCAGGGCGCATGGATTCAAGATCACGCTACTCAAAAACGGCTGCGGCACTTGCCGCTGTCGAAACAAACTGCTCTGCAACTGTTAGATTATTTTGAAGAACCGCATTTGCGACCGCTGCTTTCGATCCATTTCTACATTGACGACAAACTTTACGTGCCGGAAATTACCGCAGCTACCCGAATTTATGCAGAACGATCGGGCATTGAACCAATGGTGATTAAAGATTTGCGGCGAGATCTTCCGGGGGAACCGACGAAAGTTTTGGCTTTGTGCGAGAATCCGGGCGTACTCGACGGCTTGCTCAGCAGTATGCGGCAGCGCTACACGCCTGCGGAGCTTTATTTGACTCGATCCGTTGCTACTTTTTTTGAAGCTACGCATCCTTTGGCGAATAAGGGAGATGCCGTGCAGTATTTAGCGGAGGAACTTTTGGGTTTGCAGGCGGCGAATGTGATGGCGATCGGCGACAATTTTAATGATGTGGAAATGATTACCTACGCGGGCGTGGGCGTGGCAATGGGCAATGCTCCTGATGGCGTGAAGGTTTTTGCTAATTGGGTAGCGCCGGATGTGGAGGAAGACGGGGTGGCTGCTGCGATCGAACAATTTGTTTTGGGCGATCGTTGATATTTGTAGCACAAATAACGCAGGGGCGGGTTTGCCAACATCTAGAAAAAATCTAGATAAACCCGCCCCGACCCAGCGACAATTGATTATTATATAACTCTCTAGTTTTGAGTTCTATCCAATCCAGTTTTGATGATAAAAAAAATCCACAATTTCGGATTTTTTGAGATTAAGTCCCGTCAATTACTTTGTTTGCAACATCCGAATATTTATTTAACGAACCGCGAAGACGCTAACAACGCATTCGGCGAAGCCGTTCCCGTTCCCCGCAGGGGTTCCCGAAGGGTAGGGTAGGAAGAAATGAAGAAAGCGGGGCGGGCTTACAGATCTTCTGGATGTGAATTATAGATAATTTCAAACTCTTAAAAATGGGTTCCCACAGAAAAAGCACCGACGACTGGCCGTGTTTCGTCTCGGTGCTTCTTCTGGTTCGCTCCTCACACGTCCATCAATATAGCTGACTCAGTAAATTGTGTCAATACTTTTTCCAAAAATTGTTTTTTGAGTCGGCTGCTGCGGGGGTGCTGGTGCGGTGGAGCGAGGCTGAACCTTTGTAATGCAGGGGTTTTTGTCGATCGCCCTCTCCCTTGCCTTCACCAGAAAAATTTTACCTATAACAGCAAGAAAGCTCACACTGTACCTGTACCCAGCAGGTCAGTGTTGAGATGAATTGCGCGTGAGTTGACGACAGTCCTCTGACAATGCGATAGCTTTCGTTCGAGGACAGGTCGGAAACGAGCCAAATATTTGTTGTGAGTTGACATATTTTTAATTTCTGTTACCATCAATATGTAAACACGGTAAGGTCGATGCCATGTACAGAGCAGTGAAAATCAGAATTTATCCTACCGACGAGCAGGAATCCTACTTGGCTCAATGTTTTGGCAATACTCGATGGTTGTGGAATTATATGCTCAATGCCACTACTACCGCGTATAAAGAAACTAGGAAAGGTCTTTCTAAAGCTGCGATGGACAAGTTGCTTCCTGGTTTGAAAAAGGAATATGAATGGTTAGGACTGGCTTATAGTCAGGTCTTACAACGAGTAACATTCAATCTTTCAAGCGCGTTTGTAAACTTTTTTGAGGGACGCGCTAAATTTCCTAGATTCAAATCTAAACATGGTAAGCAATCGATTCAATATCCCCAAAATGTGAAACTAATACCACAGGATTCTGTAATCAAGTTTCCTGGGAACTTGGGGTTAATGAAAACCGTGTTTCACCAAGACCTTCCTGATGCTAAATTCACGACTGTAACAATATCGAGAAACGCAGATGGTAGGTACTATGCTTCTATTCTTTTTAACCAAGAAGATACCCCCGCCGTCGCACTTAGAGAAGCTATCGGTGTTGATTTGGGGTTGAAAAACTTTGCTATAACTTCAGAGGGTTCAAAATACGACCTACCTAAGAAGCAATTGGCTAAGTTAGAAAGGAATAGAAAACGCAAACAAAAGAAATTAGCTAGAAAGACGGATAAAACCTCTAACAAGCGTCGCAAGGCTAAACTTTTAGTTGCCAAAGTCTCTAGCAAAGTAGCTAGAGTAAGAGAAGACTTTTTACACAAGCTATCTCGCAAAATAGCCTACGAAAACCAAGTTATTTGTGTAGAGGATTTGGCAGTTAAGAATCTGGTTAAAAATCCCAACTTGGCAAAAGCAATATCAGACCAAGGATGGGGAATTTTTCTAACTATGCTCAAGTACAAAGCCGAAAGATTTGGTCACACCTACCAAGAAATAGGGCGGTTTTTCCCATCTTCTCAACTTTGTAGCGAGACTCTACTACCCATCCCAATACTGCAAAAAGGATATGATTCATTGGGTGTAAGACTTGTAGATTGTCCTCACTGTCAAAAGCGGCATGATAGAGACATCAACGCTGCAATAAATATTAAAAACGAAGGCTTGCGAGTTTTGGCGTTAGGAACTAGCGCTTCTGCCCTTGGAGGGGAGGTAAGACCAAAGCCATCAGGACGTAAAAAATCCATGAAGGCTGAGGCAATCCCCGTTGAATTGGGAAGCCCACACCCTATCTGTACTCAGATGGGTGTTGGGTAGTTCACTTCACTTCCAGCAGCCAGTCCAAAATCAGAGCGTTGACTTCACTCGGCCGCTCGTCGTGGGGACAGTGGCCTGTGTTGGGAATGGAAACAAATTTCACTGGTTTATCGTTGGCGGCCAATTGTTGATAAATTTGGCTGCCGGCGATGGGCGTCCAAGGGTCGTCTGCGCCCCAAAGTACCAATAACGGACGATCGACTTTGGGCAGCAGTTCTGACGGTTGAGGGCCTGCTGGGGCCGTGAGAATCGAGGCAAACACCTGTTGAGCTCCTGGTTCGCAGGAGGGGGCGTGGAGGAGTTCTACGAGTTCGTCGGTGATGGCTTCGCGGTTCCCGTAGACTTGGCGCAGGGTGTTGCGGATGCGGTGTTTTTGGCGGATGTTGTTGAAGACAAAGGGGCCGATCAGGGGCGATCGAACTAATTTAGTAAAAGTCCCCATCACTACTCGCAGCGGGAAATTCAGTTCATCTGGCCGGTGGTTGAGCCCGCCAGCACAGTTGATTAAGACACCGCCTGCTGATATTTCGGGATGGTTGGCGACTACCATCAAACTCAGCAAAGCGCCGATCGAATTCCCGACAAATACAGCCGGTTCCTGTACCAGATCCGCCCAGAAATCAGTCAGCAATTCTTCCCACAATTCCAGAGTGTAATCGAGGGCTGGTTTGGCGGAAGCACCGAATCCCAGCAAGTCCAGAGCAAATACGCGATAGCCGCCGGCCGCTAGTGGGGGGATATTTTGCCGCCAATGTCCGATCGAAGCCCCAAATCCGTGAATCAAGATCAGAGGGCGGCCGGTTCCTTGGACGGTATATTGGATTTTGTGACCTTTCCAAGTCCAAATTAGCTTTTCAAAACTGGTTGCAGATACTAGCTGTTGTGCAGTCACGGCTCTTAATGTAAATTTTCGTTAACTTCTTTCATCATAGCAGCACAATCCCTCTACAGGCGGCGCCGGAGCAACGCCACACACGAACATTCAACTCTTGAGAAGGATGGAAGATATCACATTAAATCAGGAATGAAAAATTAATAACTTGATTAATGAGTGAGTTGAGGTACGGCTCGATAATTCCATTTGGATAAATATTCATCAAAAACAATTTTCAGATTTTTTTGGAAATCCTCAGTCACCTTTCTACCAATTTTATAGATTTTATCTACCACATTTACAACTACAGACAGACCCTGGTTAGTGTGAGTTTTTTCCTGATAGTTTTGACTAAATCTACACTTGTAAAAATCACTCCTTGACAAGCTCTGGTAATATGAGGGAAGAGCAGGGGGAACGCATCTTATTGAACACTGTTCATCAGTGGTGAGTATATTTTGAGATAAATTCACCATTCAAAGAAGCTACAGACACGCTTTGTAATGACTTTAGTAAGAAAACAGTAACTGATTAATGGTGGCTTTTACGCTTCTGCTAATTTTGAGACAATAAAAATATTACAACTACTGTTTACAAGTTGTATAATAGTTAGTAAGGTATGCCATTCGGCAATTCTAAAATTTTCTTTAACCATTCGTATTGAACTGCGCCCGTAACTTTCAATATCCACCCATGTATCAGCACCACAAATCACGGCACAAATTGAGAGGGTGATAATATCAATTAATTGATGATGTTTCGTCCGCTCAATTCTTGGATCTTC
>NZ_JAUBTV010000088.1:0-29146 GCF_036705145.1 Microcoleus sp. B5-D4
ACGGGGAATGCCACACTGCTACAAGTTGCTGCGACTGGCGAGGTTTTGGCTCAGGTTTTTGGCGCTGATAATTCTCTCACTTCTCTGGATTTTATTGCTCTTTCTCGTTAAGACCAAAGGGCAATAAACAGCGTGTAAGGTTCCATTAATACAGCACCTTACCGCTGTTTATTCAAAAAATCTAATCCTAAAAAAATAGCTGCGATGCTTCCGGCTACACAAATTTCTCGGTTTTTTATTTTTACCAAAACTTCGGCAATGGGGACTAAAACTACTTCAATATCTTCTGTAATATCTAATTGGATTTTGCTTGCAAGCTTGACATTTTGAGCAAAGTATAGGTAGATAGAATTGGTGTCTTTTACGGGGTTATCATATAAGGTTGCTAGTTCCAAAATTTCTTCAGCAACATATCCCGTTTCTTCGGCAAGTTCTCTGGCGGCTGCCGATTTCCCGCTCTCTTGAGCAGAATTGAAAGCTCCCGCCGGCAGTTCCAGCAAAATTTCCCCTACTCCGTGCCTGTATTGGCGCACTAATACAAGTTCTTGCTGCTCTGTAGTGGCAAATACGAGGGCGATATTGGGTCGGACATTAACAAAAAAGTCGTCTATAATTTGTCCACTTGGCAATTCTATTTCATCTTGTCTAACCTGACACCACTTGTTGTTAAGAACGAACCGCGATCGCAATAATTTCCATTTAGTTAAATTTGTCATATCGCAATAATGTTAAACTTTCAGCGTTATCCGAAGGCAAAATTTTCCCATCCATAATCTATTTCAAATCAAAAATTTCACCCAGCCGCCATGCCATACAAAAAATTACTCACCAGATTTGGGGAAGACTTACAAAAATTGACTGTTAATTATCTAGCACCCGGATTGTTTGCGATCGAGTCACTGAGTCTGAGTCTAGCAGTCGTTGCCGCAGTTGCAGCAGTGCCCGCAACACTGGAACCAGCAAATGCTTCTACAGTCACAAGTTGGCAATTCGATCCGGCGACAAATCAGCTAGAAATTACTCTCCCAGAGGGAACAACCCCCACCTATTCTCTACTCAATCCGTCTCAGATTGCTGTGGATTTGCCCAATACTGAGATCGGAGTAGATGCAACTCAGCTATACCCACAAGGTAGAGTGCGTTCTGTGGGGGTGAGTCAACTTCAACCGGGAACGGCGAGAATTCTGGTCAATTTGGCTCCTGGAGTCGGTTTCAGCGCGGGGAAAGTTCAATTCCAAAGAAGCGGGGTAGAAAATCGCTGGGTGTTGCGTCCTTCGATCGAACCGACTCCAATTATGGAAACTCCCGAAACTCAACCCCAGCCTGCCATACAAGTACCGCAAAACCAGCGGCTAATAGATTCCAACTCAACTGCTGCCACAGAGGTCGATCGACCTGAATCTCCTACTTCCCTGAATCCCGGTACAAATTTTTCGCCGCGGTCAACTTCAAATGACCAAATCCGGCCGCTAAGAGTGCCTTTAGTCAATGTTCGCCTTGATGAACGCCGTGGGGTACAAGCTGCCGCTGTACCCCGCCTAAACCCTCAAATAACGGCGGCAGCAGCGCCCCAACAGCGGACGCTTACTTTTGGTGAACCACTTCCTCGCGGCGGATCAAATGCTCCTTTGCAGGCGGAGGCTGGGGCGAATGTCTTGTTGCCGGCGGGCACGGAGCTCAGTTTGCTATACCCCGGTGCTCAGGCTTTGCGGCTGCAAGCGAAGCCCAGCCGAGAGGAAGTGCTGCTGCTGCAAGGGGGAATTCTCGACAGTCGCGGTAATACGATCGTACCTGCTAATACGCCAGTCATCGGCCGGTTTGAAACAACCAACCTCGGCAGTCGATTTGTAGTGGAAGCTATTAGTCTCAACGGTCGCAATATCCCTCTCTTGGCTCGCTCGGAGCCCGTGGAAGGCCGACGCCCTCAGCCTTCCGATCGCAGTTTGTTGCGAAATACTGGTATTGGTGGCTTAGCTTTGTTCTTGCTGAGCGGCTTTTCTGGTATCGGTTTGTTGGCGGGAGCCGCCGGTGGTGTTGCTACAACTTACGTGGCGACTCCTCAACCTGCTACGATTCAACCCGGCCAAATTTTGCAAGTTCAGTTAACGGAAGATTTCCCCCAGTTTGGTTTTTGAAGGAAGAAGGAAGTTCGGCAACGGATTTTGTAACGGATGTAACGGATGTCAGGAAGAAGGAAGAAGGAAGAAGGAAGAAGGAAGAAGGAAGACTTTCTTCTTCCCTCGAACCTCTTCCTTCAATATTTTCTTAGAGCAGTTTTCCATTCTTGAAGTAAAGTAGGGACTTAAGCCAAGCCTAAGTCCCTACCCCATATCTGAAATTGACTCAACTGAAAACCGCTATATCGGCGATTTAGAAATTTTGACCTTCCGTGGTTGGAGCGATCGAACCCGGTTGGTTGAGGAACAGGTTTTTAGCGCCGTCGTTTTGGTAGATACAGTTAATTTCGGGTTGAGCTTCCAAGGGGCCGGTGAAGCCAAAGGTGTTCATGCGATTTTTGCAATCGCGCACTTGGTCTTGGCTGATGAGTTTTCTTTGTTCGAGAATTGCCCAGTTATTGGTTCGCAAAACGCATCCGGGGCGCATACTCGGCTGCGAGATGTAGACGTTGAAAGGGTTGAGGGTGACGTAGAGGCGCATATCTGTCACCATCGCGCTTGCTCCAAACTGCACGCAAAGTTCTGGGTTCGGGGCGCTGCGATCGATAAATTCGCGGGAGGCTACGTTCTCTGGGCTAATTGTAGCTGTGGAGCTAAAGGCAATGCCAATGCCAATTCCCAGAATAAAGACGGCTGTTAAAATCCCTAGGGTGGCGGAATTGAGGAAAGAGGGTTTGCCGGACTGAGGTTGACGGCGCGACTGTCCGCCCATTGAGCCGGGGTAGTCGGAGTCTTCATCTCCTCGGGATGGGTCGCCGCTGAATCTGTCGTTGTAGGATTTAGGTTTGCGTTTCATATAAGGTTCCCTCAGTTCTGGAGACTCAACAGGTAGTAGTTTGTTATTTTTAACCGATCGCGCCTTTCTAATATTATGGCGCTAGGAATATGGTTGCGGAGGACCCAGGACACCCCCTGTGGGTTTGGTCTTGGGTTCACAGCTCGCGATCGACCAAGGAGTTGCCTTGTCTGAATTTTCAGATTTCAATAAAATAGCTGAAAGTGACATACTCTTGCACAGCGGAGGAATCCGGCTCAAGACTGTTAACAAATTTTAACATTTTACAAGTCAGGAGGTA
The DNA here is from genome assembly GCF_036705145.1 of Microcoleus sp. B5-D4. NCBI lineage: Bacteria > Bacillati > Cyanobacteriota > Cyanophyceae > Oscillatoriales > Microcoleaceae > Microcoleus > Microcoleus sp. B5-D4. Next base: position 3,254 of record NZ_JAUBTV010000088.1, read on the forward strand.
TAGATTAGTGTCTGTCGAAATTATTCAAAAGCCATCCACAGTCCGCAAGCTTGCACCGCGCTACCGCGTTCTGCTGCACAATGATGATTTCAATCCTATGGAGTACGTGGTGCAGACTTTGATGGCGACGGTACCCAGTCTGACTCAGCCACAGGCGGTAAATGTGATGATGGAAGCCCATACTAACGGGATGGGATTGGTGATTGTTTGCGCTCTGGAACACGCTGAGTTTTACGCTGAAACGCTCAATAATCACGGATTGAGCAGCAGCATCGAACCTGACGATTAGAACCTGACGGTACTGCAAGGGATTCGCCCGGCCGGTTTCAGACTCATACCGTCAACTCTACAAATACCAAAAAGCCAAGGGTTCGGCCCTTGGCTTTTTGGTATATTTAATCCGGTAGAGATGGAAATTTGAAGAGCATAGGTTGTTCGGAACGGCCGGAAGTGGTTCGGAGCTAGGTAAGCTCTCGCGCCAATTTCAACTCTCCAATCTCAAATCTTTATCCGAGGACATTAATGAGGAAATTAATAACGTCCTCCTCCGCCTCCTCCTCCTGCGCGACCAAATTTTCCAGGGCCGCCGCCCCGGTTGCCACCACCCCGGCCTTCATCTTCGCGGGGCTTAGCTTTGTTAACTTTGAGGTCGCGACCCATCCACTCTGCTCCGTCGAGAGCACTAATGGCTGCATCTTCTTCTGCATCTGTGGACATTTCTACAAAACCGAAGCCGCGGGGGCGACTGGTTTCTCTGTCGGTAGGTAGATGTACTCGCTTAACGGTTCCGTATTCGGCGAAGACGGTGGTGATGTCTTCTTGGGTAACTTGGTAGGATAAGTTACCGACGTATATCGACATGAGGAATAACTCCAAAATTTAGACAGTGCGAAGATTTCAGTTTCGGAGAGTCCCCTGCCGATACAGAAGGGCAAGTTTTTAGACAATTCTGTAGCAATGAACAAAGCCTGCAACTGAATCTGATTCACACTTGGTACTTTAACATAGAATAATGTCTTTTGAGTAGGTTTCAGGAGTTAATTAAGTTGTTCTAATTAAAGGTAAAACTTTTAGGGTATTCAGAAACCTGGTTGATCGGTGTGATGTTTTGCCTGCAGTGGAAGCAGAGAAAGTTATGCCGCGCCCTCTCACCGCAGGAAAGATACATCCACCTTGCCAAAGTTGGTACTCAAAGCTAGGTTTACGTTTTCTAGGGCTTTGACTAACCACACCACGCCTTCTCGGGTACTGCATTCGTAGTGACCGAACAAAATTGCCAGTCGCTTTTCTAGGTAGGGCTTGACTTTGCCGCAAATTAGTACGATTTTCAGCAGCAAACCTGTGGTTTGGGTCGGCCCGAGGTTTGAGATCAGGTCGATGAAGACAAAGTGGTTGGGCCGCACAGGACTCTCCACTACTAAAAAGTTCAATAACTGACTGCAAGTTCTGATCATTAAAAATTCGTTAAACTTCTGATCATCGCTGTGGGCCAGGGTATTTTGTAGTTGCTTATACAATTTTTCGTTAAAGAGACGTTTGCCGTAGCGGTCATCGGTGACAGAAGAAATCAGGTATTCGTACAAGTCGTCTTTAAAAGAGCGGTAGGACTGATTTGTGCTGGCGTTCGTCGTGAAACGGCCCGCTAGCTGTCTGTAGGTATCGGCTCCTTCTACTTTTCCAACAAATTGCTTGAGGGCAAAGAATAATTCCGGGTCGGTCAACAAGGTCGGATTTTTTATAACTTGTATATTTCTGCCGAAGGAAAGGGAGGTTTCCCGACGTGCTATATGAGCTTTTCTCACTTGGTGAGCGACATATTGTGAGAGGTTGATCTCAAATTGCTGCTGCTTTTGAGCTTGGATTTTTTTAATGATTTTTTGCTGTTCGTAGGTGCTATCGTCGCTGAGGAGGCAGTGTTTGTAGAGGTAAGGGTAGCGGGGAATTAAGGTTCCGAGGGCAAGGGTAGCAGGGGTTTTGCTGTTGCTGCTATCTTCATTGCTGTGAGTTATGACTTTGGCTAAGCGTTGGAGGGTGAGGTACTGTTCACTTTCGGTAAATTGATTTACTAATTGGGGGATGGAGCCTCGCCCGCGCGATCGATTGTATCCAAATAAGATTTTGGGCGCTTCTTCAAACAGAGCGATCAATTCAGGGATGGCTGCTTGCTTGCTGGGGTAGGTTTGCCAGCGGTTGATCAGGATGTGGCAGCAGCGGTTGAGAATGTATTTGAACTCTTGTTGGGCGTGTTCTGAGCCTGCTATTTTTTCGAGTGCTTCGGCGATCGAGCGATCGGGATATCCGGTACCCTGGATAAACAAAGTGCGAAAGCGGCTGATGAGTTCGGCCGGCTGCTCTATTTGTACCAAATCCAGCCAGTGCTGGTAAAGTAGCTGTTCTTCTTCGTGGCTTTGTCTGTTGTAGTCGTTCACTGTGGATTAACCCTCCGAGGCTGGGGCAGGAGCTTTCAGCGCTATTAGCTTGATGAATTGGCAAATGAATCGCAATAATTGAGTCAACCGAGCTTCTCGCCGGCGGAGACTTATGGGTAGAAGCTGTCAGCAGCTTAAGCCGATCGATATTTTTTGCTTAGTTAAACTATTTATCAACACCAGCATGACATGAATTGTTGGTAATTAGCAAGGCCTTAAATACCATCGACTGTGTAAAGTATTGGTAAAGATTGTGGGTGGGTACGGGATAATTTTTTGGTGAACCGACGATTTAGTATTAGGATGATCAAGGTCAATCCCGATCCGCAGCCCGCTGTTAGTTAAATTTGAGGTTGGGCGAGGTAGAATTAGCTGTGAAAATAATTATTTTAAATGTGAGTGCTGGTTATGGTTTGTCGCGTAAGTATCGCCCAACTTGCTGAAATTTTAACTGTACCTTTGCCTACTGTGTCTGAAGGCGTTTTGACAGTTGTAGGGACAGGTATTGCCACAGATACGCGCACTCTTGAGGGGGGCGAAGTATTTTTGGCGCTGCGGGGAGAGAATTTTGATGGCCATCAATTTGTGGCAAAAGCCAGGGATTTGGGGGCGATTGCCGCGATTGTCGATCGAGAGTGGCAAGAGGAATTGCCTAATTTTCCGCTGTTGCGCGTTGATGATACTTTAAAAGCTTATCAGTCGATCGCCCGTTGGTGGCGTGACCAATTCAGTATACCTATAGTTGCTGTTACTGGTTCTGTAGGTAAAACTACTGTTAAAGAGTTAATTGCGGCGGTTTTGTCAACGAAGGGAAATGTTCTTAAAACTAAATATAACTACAACAATGAAATTGGAGTACCAAAAACTCTGTTGGAGCTTTCACCTTCCCACAATTTTGCTGTAATTGAGATGGGGATGCGCGCCAGTGGCGAAATTGCGCTGCTGTCGCAAATTGCTCGTCCGACTGTTGCGGTAATTACTAATGTAGGAACGGCACATATCGGGCGATTGGGTTCGGAAGAGGCGATCGCCCAAGCTAAGTGCGAACTTTTAGCCGAAATGCCTACAGATAGCATGGCTATTCTCAATCACGATGGTGACAGATTAATCGCAACTGCGTCAAAAGTTTGGTCGGGAAAAACTTTAAGTTATGGTTTAGAAGGCGGGGATTTGTGCGGAGAATTGCTCAATCCTGATACAATGTTAGTAGAAGGTGTGGAATTGCCACTGCCACTGCCGGGACGCCACAATGCTGTAAATTATTTGGCCGCTTTAGCGGTAGGAAAAGTTTTAGGTATTGATTGGGAAGTTTTAAAGCAAGGTTTGTCTGTGCAGTTACCGGATGGACGGGCGCGCCGCTACGATTTGCCGCAGGACATTATGATTCTGGATGAGACTTACAATGCTGGTTTGGAGTCGATGTTGGCAGCCCTGAGACTGTTAGCAGATACTCCAGGAAAGCGCCGGATTGCGGTGTTGGGAACGATGAAGGAATTGGGCGACAGGGCGATCGACTTTCACCGACAAGTGGGAACGGCGGCGCGAGATTTGCAGCTTGACGCTTTGTTTGTTTTTGCTGATTTTGAGGAAGCAGCGGCGATGGCCGCGGGCGCTGCGGGTTTGCCTTTTGTGGAGATAGGAGATATTACAGCCAAGGATGGGCGGGAAGATTTAGCAAAGCGGTTGTTGGGATTTGTCGAAAAGGGCGATCGGATTTTATTTAAAGCTTCTCATTCGGTTGAGTTGAATCGAGTTGTGGAGAAAGTTATAGCTGATTTGGCGGGGGAATAGACAGAAAATCGGTGATTGAAACTCGGCGATTGAAATCGCTTCTTGTCAAACAAAGTCCGCCTGCGCGGACTGAGGAGAAATAGGGGCGATCGACCTTAATTGATATACTGGCAACTTGCTCTGCTTCCGCAGCTACTTCGATCGCCACTCTCGCCCTTACTGACTTACTCCGGCAAGCATTCGCTTCAGCACTCGCTGCATCACCTGAAGTTCTCGATCGTCCAGGTGACAGCCAAAGTATTCTGCAATTCCCTCAGCATAAACCGTCCACATTTGCTGTTGGATTGCCAATCATGCCTCAGTCAGCACGGCATAGGTGCCCCGCCGATCGCTCGGACAGGGTTCTCGATATAGCAGTCCGGCTTTTTCCAGGCGATCGGGATTTATTGTAGTGAAATTCGATTTTCTTTAAAGGGCGATCGCAGCTATCCTTCTTGTGGGTTTTTCAAGCGCGTTCTCAGGCGTTGCAGCACATCCATCCGCTCGTGATAAATAGCAACAACCACCATCAGACTTCCCGATCTCATGATGCCAAAAATATAATGGTGCTGACATCGGGTTACGCGCAAACGGGGATGAATGTTTTTCAGATCCCGATAGAAGCCCTGGCTACCCGCAAGGTTTTCAGCACAGGTTTCCAGCGCAGCAACGTAATCTCGCGCCTGGGCTATGCCGTAATTGTTAACGGTGTACTCGATAATATCTGCTAAATCCTCTTCTGCGTAGGAGGTGAGTTCGTAGGATGGCATTACACTTTTCCCATCGCCGCCAGCTTCTCTTCCAAAACCTGGCTGAATGTCTTAGCCGATACTTCGCCGCGTTCGGCTTCCGCTATGCGCTCCCTCAGCAGTTCTTTGAGTTCCTGCCAAGCCTGTTCTTCCTCTCGATCGTTAGAAGGAAACAGCCTTTCGAGTACAAACTCTTTAATAGATTTGCCCAGCACAGCCGCCATTGCCTTAATTTGCTGGTGCTGTTCGTCTGTTACCTCGATCGTTATCCTGCTCATAACGCCACATTGACGGAGTACCTTTCTAAGATATCCTAAAATGTAAAAAATTACAATTGTGATTTTTAGACTCTTCCTGGTGTCCCCAATGCGATCGAGCAGCTTAACTGGCAATTGTTATCATAAGTTTATGGATCGAGAGGTTATCTAATGCGATATAGTTACTAGATATCTCCGGAAATTCGCTCTCAGCCCACACAAGGCAAGGGTTGAAGGTATTCTTTCGGAGATGTCTACTAGCTATGCGGAACTTACGAGTTGTCTTTGATTCGCCGTATAGGTATTTTGTCAGCTACTACCTGAATACTTACCAAAGAACTTTCCCAAACTTATGTATATCTATATTACACAGCAGTGCCAGGATAACGTTGAAAAGTATGATCTTCAACCTGAAATCGATAAACTTTATGATAACTCCGAAGTGTTAGATCGCTTCGATCCAATTTATCCTTACTGGAAGCGAAGAATAGGGAAATACAGGTTATTAGCAAAGATCGAAGAGGTAGATAATGAGAAGATTCTCTGCTTAGTAAATATTTTGGAGCGAAAAAGTCAAGAGTATGAAGAATTTATAGACAAAAAGAAACGTCAAAAATTTGGTCAAGACAAGTTAGAGTCATTACTGAATGATGATGAGATTAAGGAATGGCTAAATGAACAAAAAGAATCGGTTTGTCAACAGCAAAACAAACGCGAGCCTCTTCCAAACGATCTGTTAGTCTGGCTAGAGCTACCTAGCTGGAGTAAAGACTCTCAAGACTTGGTGATTTACGAAAGCGGACAATGGGTGAAAAAGTGCGGACAAGAGAAAATCAAAGACCGACGGGAAACTTTCAAAAATATTATTCTCGACATTATTAGTCAAAATGAGGTGGAAGATGAAAGCACAAGTTGCTCTCATGTAAAGTTATATAGCAACACGGAAGGGTTATCGATTTTGTTTAGTAGGATCGAAACTATTGCTACTGAAGATACGTCCTCTAGAAAAATTTTATTTTTTCTTGCTCCTTTTCTTGAAAAACCATCGGATGACCCTATAAGAGAAGTAGTAGAGGCGATCGATCTTCCCGACTTTGGTGAAAATGTTAATAATCTTCCGGCTCAATTGAGTATGGATGAGCTAACTTGCCTAGCACGACGTTCTTATCCAGCATACCTACTATTAGATTTTGAAAGTTGGCTAGCTATTGAAAAAGATGACGAATCAAATCTAGCTCTCTCAGTGGAAGAAGAACAAATTTTAGAATCTATTTCAACTCCACAAAAACCCTCCCTACCGATGTTTATCAATGGACGAGCTGGGAGTGGCAAATCTACAATGTTATTCCACCTTTTTGCTGATTACTGCGATCGCCATTGGAATTCTTGTCAAGCAGGAGGATATGATTTTTATGAAAAGCCACACCCTCTTTTTCTAACTTACAGCGAGAGTTTGCTCAAGGTAGCTAAAGATTCAGTGCAAAGCCTTTTAAAATCTCATCATAAATTTTTATTAGATAGAGGAACGCCAGAAGCCGAAATACCAGATGTAGAACCATTTTTTCAACCCTTCCAGAAATTTTTATTAAATTTTTTACCATCTACAGAATACGACCGATTTAAGCCATAAAAATACATTTCTTATAACCACTTTCGACAGCTTTATAAAGATTCTCCACTGCCAGAAGCAAGAAATAAACGCTACTCAGCAGGGCGATGCTGGTACATTATTAGAACTTTGATTAAAGGCTACTCTCTTGATGGATATATAAACGAAGACGATTATAAGGAATTACCGCGCGAGGAACAACGCAAGATTCCAGAAGAGACATTCAAAGGAATTTATGAAACGGTTTGGAAATGGTATGAAAGGCTAATTGAAGATAAGGGCTACTGGGACGATCAAGACTTAATTAGAATAGTTCTCGAACGGAAATGTTTCTCTTCTGAATACACTGCAATTTTTTGCGATGAATCTCAAGATTTTACGAGACTAGAACTGCAACTCATCGTCAAGCTTTCTGTTTTTTCTAAATATGATTTTGGATTTAACTATGTTTCTGTCCTACCCTTTACCTTTGCTGGCGATCCTTTTCAAACCTTAAACCCTACTGGATTTCGTTGGGATAGCGTCGGGGCATTGTTTTACAACGAAGTTGTAATGAGGCTCGATCCAGCAAGTAAACTTAATCTAAAGATGAATTTTAAGGAGCTACAAGTTAATTATCGCTCTAGCTCATCTATCGTTAAAGTGACCAATTTAATCCAATTGTGGCGCTGTGTTCGTTTCGATCTACCTGACATTAAGCCACAAACTCCGTGGCAAAAAAAAGACAGTTTTTCTAAACCGCAAAAGTTTATTTTTGGTCAGAATCTCTCGTTAGACGATTTAAAAAGCCATATCGACAATAAGCCGATTTTTATCCTACCCTGTGAAGCTGGCGGGGAAATTGACTATATCAAAAGTGATGAAATTCTTTGGGAATTATTTCCACAAGCCAACGAGGGAAAAACGCCAGAGAACGTATACAGTGCCATCAAAGCAAAGGGTCTGGAGTTCCCGCTTGTCATCCTATACAAATTTGGGCATGAGTTGGCTCAAGAATACAATGCGAACTTTGTATGGAACTTTGACGCTAATAGTCAAAGAGATTCAGTAGAGTTAGAATACTACTTTAACAAGCTTTACGTTGCGGCTAGCCGAGCGATGTCTGATTTGGTTGTCATTGACTCAAAAGAAGGAGATGAATTGCTGTGGCAGCAGGCTAGTGACGATCGGATCGATGGATTCCTTGAGCGGTTGGAAGCTGATAAACGCCACGATTGGACAGATTTACTCGGAACTATCAGCATAGGGCAAAGTCTAGAAGTGCTGGATCAAGACAACCGAGAACTCCAAGCAAAGCAGATGAAGAAGCAAGGGTTGGCACAGGAAAACCCAGAGTTCCTCAGAAATGCAAAAGCGTATTACGATGTGTTAGGAGATACAAAAGAAGTTGACCTCTGCGAAGCTTGGGCACTCAAATTCGATAATCATTTTAGTGAGGCTGGTCAACTTTTTTGGAAGCGAGGTAAGAAGGAAGAGGCTTGGAACTGTTTCTGGGAGGGAGCTTGTTGGCAAGAACTGAATCGATGGTGTGAAGAAAACCCCAATCAGAAGCGAGTAGAGCGTTTTCTAGTGGAATTCATGATGGAGGCAGCTCCAAAATCTTTCGATGTTCTCGATAAATTCACCGAGTTCCTTGAAAAGTGCAATGAGGACAACTCACTGAAAAACTTCCGTTCGAGCAAACCCTGGCAAGCAGCGATCGAGCAATATGCCAGCCAAATTGATATAAATTTGATGAACGAACAGAGTCTCACCTGCGATCAATGGCAACGATTTGGAAATCTATTACAAGACTTGCAACAAGCTGGTTATAACAAAACAAGAGAAGTGGCGGGAAGTTCTTTCTACCAAGCCAAAGATTATAAAGGTGCTGTGCGCTGCTGGGATCAGTGTGAAGTTCCCCAAAAGCGCAAGTATAACTTAGCTAAAGCTGAAGTCGAAGGTTTTCCCCAAGGCTTACAATACCTCCAAAAAGAAGGAGAAGATCTGCGGATTATTCAGGAGTGGGAAAGAAAAGGAAAACCCGATAAATCTCAATGGTTAGACTATGTTGTACCAGCCCTTCAAAACCAGAATGGACATCAAGAGCTAGTTGATTACTTAATTCAGCGAAAATTGTGGAGCAAAGCCATAGAAGCAATAGCTAAGCATCCTCATCCCAATGAAGCAAAAAGTTTGAAGTTTGATGTCGTCCGTGGAATTGCTTACTCAGATCTTACACCAGGTACTGCTCTACAGGAACGCCAACGTTATCAGAGCTTGATAACTTCAGTTCGAGGTTTTTCCGACTGGAAGCAGGCTCTAACTTTACAAGAAGTTGGTACTGCAATGGAGAGAATTGGTGAGTTTGTGCCATGCTTAGAATTTTATGAGCAATTTGTTGTTGATGATTCCAGCTCTAAGCTACGAAATTTTGCACGAGAACGTTGGATTGCCACTAAGAAAAAGCAGGTAGACTACGAGCGAAGCACAGATGGTGTCAAATTGAAGCAAAGACAGGACGAACTTGATGAGAATGCTCGTAAATGGAGCATAAATCTAGATTCAGTCTCTGACCTTCCGGAGCTTGCTGTTCCACTAGCAGAGACATCAAAAACGGAAGTCAAGGGAGAAGCTGATTGGAAAACTTTAGGCCCTGGCATTGAACAGCGTGACATAGGTCGTCTTAAAGTGATGAGAATCAAGACTATGAAGCAGCTAACTATTACTGATGATACATCCAAGATATTGCAAGTAACTTTGGAGTCTGAGAAATGCACCGTCAAAGGTAAGGTTGAAGATGTGGAGGTATCGGGCAGCAACAGATTATTTTTCAAGGTTCCTGAAAGTGGTTACACCTGTGAAGTCTTTTACAGTGATGCTTCTCCCACGCTTGAATTGAAGATTCAAGGTCTATCAGATAAAATCATCATAAAACTCTAAAGATGAAAGTATCTTGAAGATAGCTGTTGCAGTCAGCTAGGGCAATTACAGTTCTGAGCTTAGGTTGAGTTGAGCGTAGAGGTAGCAGTTGGTAACGGTAATGATCGAACCCAGGTATATTGGCATGAATTGATGTGGGCTCAAGCGCACACGATACTCTGGCGCTTCTTTGAGCCTACATTCCGCACTTCTGACTATGTTAAGAAGTGCGGAATGTAGGTTAAAAACTAGAGTTTTCTAGTTTTTAACCTCGGTGATTGAGTGCGACGAATCGATTCGTCGCACTCAATACACTACTTCGCGGCTTGACGCTCTTTTGCCGCCTTAATCACTTCTTCAGCGATGTTATTCGGACAAGGAGCATAGTGCGAGAAGGACATTGAGAACTGTCCGCGCCCAGAGGTCATAGTACGCAAGTCGCTAATGTAACCAAACATTTCGCTCAACGGTACATCTGCCTTGATCCGCGCTCCTGTTTGGCTGGTTTCCTGAGATTTCATCATCCCCCGGCGGCGGTTGAGGTCGCCGATCACGTCGCCCATGTAATCATCTGGAGTGAATACATCGACATTCATAATCGGTTCGAGCAACTGAGGCCCTGCTTTCGGCAGAGACTGGCGATAGGCTGCTTTGGCAGCAATTTCAAAAGCCATTGCTGACGAGTCAACGGGGTGGAAACCGCCTTCTAGAAGCGTGAATTTCAAATCTAGGCAGGGGAATCCGGCCAAGACGCCTTTGTCGATGCAGCTTTCAAAGCCTTTTTCGACGGCTGGCCAATATTCTCTCGGCACGCTACCACCGGTCACTTTTGACTCAAACTGGAAGCCGCTTCCCACCTCACCAGGCTCGATCACATAGCCAATTTTGGCAAATTGACCGGAACCACCTGATTGCTTTTTGTGGGTGTATTCGTCTTCGAGGCGCTTGGTAATCGACTCGCGGTAGGCTACCTGCGGTTCGCCGACTTCTACTTCGATGCCGTGGGTGCGCTTGAGAATGTCTACTTTGATGTCGAGGTGTAACTCGCCCATCCCCTTGAGAATCATTTCGCCGCTTTCTTGATCCGTCACCATGTGGAAGGATGGGTCTTCTTGCACCATCTTGGTGAGGGCTGCTCCCATTTTTTCTTCCGCGCCTTTTTGTTTCGGTTTGACCGAAATCGAAATAACGGGATCTGGGAATACCATCGGCTCTAGGGTTGCGGGATTTTTGGGGTCGCAGATGGTGTGTCCGGTGCGGACGTTTTTCATGCCGACGATCGCCACAATGTCCCCTGCTTGGGCCGATTCAATTTCTTCGCGCGAGTTGGCGTGCATTTCCACCAAACGGCTGATTCGCTCGGTTTTGCCTGTGGCGGTGTTGAGTACGGTGTCGCCCTTGGACAACTTACCGGAGTACAGGCGCGTGAAGGTTAGAGCACCGTAGCGATCGTCCATGATCTTAAACGCGAGTGCCCGCAATGGCTTGCTGGGATCGACGATCGCAAACTCGCCGGTTTCATTCCCATCGAGATCGACTTCTGGCTGCGGTGTGACTTCCATCGGGTTCGGCAGGTAGTCAACTACGGCATCGAGAACCAACTGCACGCCTTTGTTTTTAAACGATGAGCCACAGTAGGTGGGGAAAAATGCCCGATCGCGAGTACCTTTGCGAATGCAGCGCTTGAGGTCGTCGAGGCTCGGCTCGTTGCCTTCGAGATACTGTTCCATCACAGTGTCGTCTTGCTCGACGGCCAGTTCGATCAACTTTTCGCGCCAAGTTTCGACATCATCGACCATATCAGCCGGGACATCTTTAATTGTATAGTTCATCGGATCGCCCGATTCATCCCAGATCCAGGCTTTGCGGGTCAGCAAATCGACTACGCCGCAAAACTTTTCTTCTATGCCGATCGGCAATACCATTACCATCGGTTTAGCGCCAAGGATTTTATCGACTTGCTGGACAACGCGGTAAAAATCTGCACCGGTGCGATCGAGCTTATTGATGTAGATGACGCGAGCGACTTTGGAATCGTTAGCGTAGCGCCAGTTGGTTTCAGATTGCGGTTCAACTCCACCCGAACCGCAGAACACACCAATGCCACCATCGAGAACCTTCAAAGAACGGTAAACCTCGATCGTAAAATCGACGTGTCCGGGAGTATCGATGATGTTGAGCTGATGCTCGTTCCAGAAGCAGGTGGTAGCAGCGGACTGAATCGTAATCCCGCGCTCTTGCTCCTGTTCCATGAAGTCAGTAGTCGCCGCGCCTTCGTGAACTTCACCTATTTTGTGGATTTTGCCTGTCAGTTTCAGGATTCTTTCTGTTGTGGTGGTCTTGCCAGCATCTACGTGGGCGAAGATGCCGATATTTCGATAACGAGTGAGATCTTTCATAATTACTGTTGAGATTAAATGCGACGAACCGTCGGCGACCACCTGCAAGCGTAACCAGCGAGGAATCAATGTTGCCTTAGGCGCCAGTACAGGCTAGATTTCCTTTCCCCTGTTTCTGGCAGAACTATCTTAATTTTGACACTTCCCCGTCATTCCTGCGAAGGATTTTTGGTTTAATCAGTACGGGAATCCTTACAATTCATAAAAATACCCTAGACCAAGGGAAAAATTTTCTGTGAAAGTTAGGTTGGGTTCAGAAAGGAGGTTGGGTTGAGGCACTCGTACCCAACAAATTCGTGTTTTTGACGCTTCGCTCAACTTGATATTTTGCACCATTCTCAGCAAAACGGTATAAAGCGGGTTTTCCTGACAAAAAACCTAAGATTTTACGTGACTTTGTGGCAAGAAACCCGGTTTCTGACATTAAATAGGTAGGTGCAAATAAATCAGCCTACGGGGAGATGGCGCGTGAGTGCAGCAATAAACTGCCGGCTTTGATATATCTTTGCTTAACCGGCCACTACAAAATATTATTAAAAACCCCGTTGCTGCGTTCAAAACTATCTAAGTCAAAATCGACCCGCTCATCATCCGCTGATATCTCCGCTCCAATTCATCCCGCACCACCGGCCACTGATTCAAACTTTCATCATTTTCAATTACCATTTGAGCCGCGGCTCTCGCCAACTCCAAAACCTCCTGATCCTCCACCAAACTCGCCAAAGCAAAATCCGGCAAACCCGACTGCCGAGTTCCCAAAACCTGACCCGGCCCGCGCAATCTCATGTCCATTTCCGCAATAAAAAAGCCATCTTGAGATTGTTCTAAAACCTTCATTCTCTGCATAGCTTCCGCTGTTTTGGAACCGGGCATTAACAAACAATAAGAACGGTTGCTGCCCCGACCGACTCTACCCCGCAACTGGTGCAGTTGCGACAGTCCAAAACGCTCAGAATTTTCAATCAGCATTACCGTGGCATTCGGCACGTCTACTCCCACTTCTACGACAGTAGTAGATACTAAAATATCAGTTTCTTTGTCCCGAAACTTAGAAATTGCTTCATCTTTGTCGGCACTGCTCATCCTGCCGTGGAGCAAACCCACCTTAAACTCAGGAAATACACTTTTTTCAAGTTTCTCTTTTTCCTCAATTGCCGATCGCACGTCCAACTTTTCCGACTCCTCCACCAGCGGTAGCACCACATAAACTTGACGCCCGCTTGCCACTTCCCGCCGAATCAAATCGTAAGCTTGAATGCGTTCTTTGGCAGACAGTACAGTGGTTTGAATCGCCTGCCTACCGGGGGGGAGTTCATCAATTTGACTCACATCTAAATCCCCATGCAGCGTCAGCGCCAGCGTCCGGGGAATGGGAGTTGCCGTCATCGTCAAAACGTGGGGAGCTTCGCCTTTTTGCTGCAATTTAGCGCGCTGCTGCACACCGAATCTGTGCTGTTCATCAATTACCGCCAAACCCAATTTATGGAAATTTACGGTATCTTGAATCAGCGCGTGAGTTCCCACTAAAACAGGTAATTCTCCGGTTTCTAATTGGTTGTGAATTTCGCGGCGCTTGGCTATTTTTGTGGAACCAGTTAACAGTTCGACAGACAAGTGCATCAAATTAAACCAACCTACCAATTTGCGGTAGTGCTGTTCTGCTAAAACTTCTGTCGGCGCCATTAAAGCGGCTTGATAGCCGGATTGAATTGCTGCTAGCATTGCCACGACGGCGACTACTGTTTTGCCAGCACCGACATCGCCTTGCACTAATCTGTTCATCGGTTGCGACGAAGCTAAATCGTTGAGGATGTCATTGATTACTCTTTCCTGAGCATTAGTCAACGCAAAAGGCAAGATTTCATAAAAATGTTCTATCAATTTGCCACTAGGAATGATGACTGCACTAGCTTGAGCTTTCCTTTGGGTTTGGCGGCGTTTTAAAAGTCCTAATTGCAGGTAGAAAAATTCGTCAAAAACTAAGCGACGGCGGGCGGCGGCCAAACAATCTCGATCGAGCGGAAAGTGAATATTAGTCACGGCATCGGCTAAACCCATTAAACCGTAACGCTCGCGCAAATCCTCTGGTAGGGATTCTGGCAACATTTTTGCCGCCGGCATTGCAGCCAAAATCGATCGCCTCACCGAACCAGCATCCACCCCCTCCGTTAGCGGATAAACTGGTATCAGGCGGCCGACTTTCATTGATTCGATCGCACCGCCGGAGTCGTCTAATACTTCTAACTCAGGATTTTCTAAAGTAATTCCATATTTACCCTGCTTCACCAACCCGGAAGCTGCCAGCACCGCACCTGTACAATACTCGCGCTTTTTGAATTCTTGCCAACCGCGATTACTATAGCGAGGGCCTGCAAAAAAACGACTGATTTTTATTTCTCCGGTGCGGTCTTTTAAAATTACTTCTAATATGGTTAATTTCTTATTCTTCGGACTAGAAAAGCAATTGCAGCGCTTTACTTCTGCGATTAAAGTGACAGTTTCCCCAGCTACTAGCTCGCGAATTTGTACTTGCTTTGCATAGTCGATGTGATTGCGGGGATAGTAGTAAAGCAAGTCATATACAGTGTATAAACCAAGTTTGACCAAGCGGTTGCCGTTGGCGGGGCCGATGCCTGTGACGCGGGTTAACTGTTGGTCAAGAGTCAGGCTTGGTGGTGCGGCGGCTGTACTCAGGGGTGCTGTTCGGGGAACGGAAACGGCTGGGGCGGTTGGTTCGGGAGCGTTTGCGGGTCTGACTTGTTCTGCTTGTTCTTCCTGGTGGCGAGTTTCTTGTTCCCAAACTTGCTCCATTTGTCGGAGAAAACTGACCGTAATGGCGATCGAATGTTGGCGCTGTTCGATATCTTTCTGAGGGTAGATGTCAAATTCAGCGGCTAGTTGTCTGGCTCGATCGCGCGAAGAAGCCGCCACAGAACCTGCCAACTGTCTCAAACTCAGGCCCAGAAACTCGCTGAAGCGGTATTGACTGCCTTGGATGTCGTTAAATCCGCGATCGGCTTCTACTGAAAGAGCTTTTTGCAATCGCTGCCATTCGGGTTGATTATTAGTCATATCAATTTTAGATTTTAGATTTTAGATTTTAGATTTTAGATTTTAAATTTTTCTTTTAAGAAGCTTCCACCAAAAAAATTATAACACCGAGAAACCGGGTTTCTTTAAGAAACTCGGTTTCCAATAGCTTAAAAGTTGTACGTTTTTCCGACTTCCATCGGACTTCTTCCTTCTTCCCTCAACATCCGATCAATCTTCAAACCAACTCGATCGCCAAGCCGACTCAGCCTCCACCACAGCAAGTTCCCGCTGCTTTTTCTGGTAATCGCGGCCCAGCGAGTTCAACTTTACAGAGAGGTTACGAATTTGCTGGCGCCAAGCCGAGGTTCCCGCATCGGCAAACTCTATTTCCGATAGCCGCAGTTTAATCGCTGTAATGTGCAGTGCCCTACTACCAAAGGTTGCTGCCGCCAATTTGCGCGATGCTGATGAGGCATCGGTTTCAATGATTAAGTTTAATAAGTTAGGCGGCCCGGCAACACTATCGCCGGAGGATTCAGCACCAGAAGCAGCTTCTAGAACAGGTTCTGGTAATTGACTCGGCAAGATTCCCGACTGTTGCAGCAAGCGGTTGGTGTCGCGAGAAAGCAGCTTGAGTATATGGACGATCGACTTTTCAATACTATTTTGCCAGCGTGCCAAACTTTCTGGGGAATTGGCACTTGGCAATTGATAATTTGCCAATGAAAATAGATAGTTAATGGCCGAAACTTGGTTTTTTTCCTTTTCGTCTTCTTCCTTGTCGTCTGCTTCGTCTTCCTCTTCATCGAAGTCGTCTTCGTCTTCTTCTTCCTCTTCGTCTTCCTCTTCCTCTTCCTCTATTTCTTCATCTGCTTGTGATTCAGTCACCAGCGAGCGCAATTTTTCCTCCGACGCCGCAGCCAAAGCCCTTACAGACTGCTGCATTTTTTGTCTCCCCTCGAAGGACAACTTGAGAAACGACTCCGGTACTGCTTGAGTGCAAAGGTGATAGCAAGCCAAAATTAACTGCTGTCGCACCGCTTGTCCCAACGCAGTTAAATAACCTTCGTAGGTACTGTGAAACTCCAAATTTAAGGCGGCTAAAGCCTCTTCGAGTCCTGCCAAATCTTGCTCTATTCTCTCTCTTGGTCGCACCATATCTCTCGTATAAAATTAAAATAGGACTTATATCATTTCCCGTTACACCGTCAGGTGATGTTGACGGTTGACGGTTGACTGTTGACAGTGAACTCTAATTTACTATTCCGATGCTAACGGATTTGATATTACGCAAGTTTTCAATTTTTACGCTGTCTCTAGTAGTAAGGTTTGCAGTGCCCACCTACAAATATATAGCGGTTCTCAAAAAAGTGACGTATCCCCTATGCCCTATGCCATTAGCCCTATGCCCATGAGTACCTTATCTTTCTGAGAAAGGCTATAGTTTGTCCATAAGTCCTATAAAAATTAAAAATTAAAAATGCAAAAAATCAACTTTTTACATTTTTAATTTTTAATTCTAAATCTTAATTTGGATTATTGAACACCCATTTGGGCGGCCACTTCATCGGCAAAGTTAGCTTCTACCTTTTCAATGCCTTCGCCCAAGACAAAACGCACGAATCGGCGCACTTGGACATTTTCTCCAATTTGGGCGATCGTTTGTTTCACCAACTCTTCCACCGAGATATTCTGATCTTTAATAAAAGGCTGATCCATCAAAGATAACTCTTTCATGCGCTTCTCAATCCGCCCTAGAACAATCTTTTCTTTGATGTTTTCCGGCTTGTTGCCCAAGTCATCTTTGCCCATTTCAATTGCCTTTTCTCTTTCGACAACTTCGGCGGGGATATCTTCAACTTTCACGTATTCCACATTCGGGCAAGCTGCAATTTGCATCGCAATATCCCGCACCAACTTTTGGAATTCTTCGCGACGTGCCACAAAATCTGTTTCGCAGTTAACTTCCACCAGCACTCCCACGCGGCCGCCGGTGTGAATGTAGCTGCCTACAAGCCCTTCTGAGGCAACTCGTCCACCTTTTTTACCTGCCGAAGCCAGACCTTTTTTCCGCAGCCACTCAATGGATGTTTCGATATTGCCTTCGTTTTCAACGAGGGCTTTTTTGCAGTCCATCATGCCCGCGCCAGTTTTTTCGCGCAGTTCTTTAACAAGTTTTGCAGATATGTCCGCCATCTTCTTTAAGTTCCCAATCAAAATTAGTTATTAGTCATTAGTCATCAGTCATTAGTCATCAGTCATTAGTCACTAATTTTAATGTTAATGATTAGACCAGAGTGAAGAAATACCCAGTCGATCTTAGTACCGACTTTGTAGGTGTAGCGCCAGAATTAATTCTGACCCTGACACAATGAATGCTTTTGCCAGAGTTCTACTAATGACTTAGACTCGTGCTATGTACAATTAAAAATTAAAAATATCCAACTAAAAATAATTATTATTTTTAATTTTCAATCTTTAATTTTTAATTTCCTGGTGTCAGATTCCGAGGGCAATACTAGCTCTCGGTTTCTTCGCCCTCGGCCTCAGCGCCGTCGTCGGGATCTACATAATCGGGGTCATCCAATTCTTCGATTTCGACATCATATTCAGCGCCTTCGTAGCCACCGTCGTAGTCGTAGTCTTCCTCAGAGTCGCCGCCCTGCTGACCGTGACGACCTTCGTAGATGGCATCAGCTAACTTGCCGACAATCAGCTTGATCGATCGAATAGCATCGTCATTCGCTGGAATCGCAATGTCAACCAAATCCGGGTCGCAGTTGGTATCCAACAGAGAGACGATCGGAATTCCCAACTTTTGGCATTCCAACACCGCATTATACTCGCGGCGTTGGTCTACCAGCACCACTCCGTCGGGAATCTTCCGCATAGATTTAATCCCGCCCAGATATTTCTGGAGTTTTGCCATTTCTCGGCGCAGTACCGAAGCTTCTTTTTTCGGCAGCAAATCGAGGGCGCCGATTTCCTCGCGACGCTCCAAATCCTTGAGGCGCTCCACGCGGGACTTAATCGTCGTCCAGTTAGTGAGCATTCCCCCCAGCCAGCGCTGGTTGACGTAATAAGCACCGCAGCGTTGAGCTTCTTGGGCTACAATCCCTGCAGCTTGGCGCTTCGTACCCACGAACAAAAACTTTTTGCCTTTTTCTGAGGCAACTCTCATGTACTCGTAGGCGTCTTCCATAAGCTGAGCGGTTTGCACGAGGTCGATGATGTGAACCCCGTTGCGCTCTGTAAAAATGTATGGAGACATTTTTGGGTTCCACCGACGGGTTTGGTGTCCGAAGTGAACCCCTGACTCTAACATTTGAGCCAAACTGACTACTGGCATGGTATTTTTAACTCCTAATTCGGGTTAATCCTCCACCCGGTCGTATTTCTGAAGGTTTGCGCCCTAGAAACACCCGAAAACCCGGATGTGCGAATTTAAACAACTTTTCTAGTTTATCACAGCGCGTGCTACTTTTGCTGACAATCTGATATCCGTAGGGTTGGCTTGGCACCCTACGGTGAGATTTAGGGCGCGGGTTGGGTGCGGGGTACGCACGCTGCGGTTAAAGTTACTTGCAAGCGCTTGTAAAAAACGAAAAATCCAGGTGGGAGGTTAGCGCACAGTAAATATTTTGCTTATATTTGCTAATATATGCTACTATTTGCTGTAGGGCTTACGTACCACTCAGACTCATCAGTCAAATTTCTGGGCTTGCATCCACACACCCTAAGAAAATATGCAGACGAAGGGAAAATCAAAAGCATCAAAAACGAAGCAGGGCAACGACTCTACGATGTCGAATCCTATCAACGCGGTGCAACTAGAACTACCTTTGTTTGCTACTGTCGCGTCAGTTCCTCCAAACAGCGAGATGATCTGGCTCGACAAGTTGAATTCATGCGACAACAATACCCCGACGCCGAAATCATCCAAGATATCGGGTCGGGACTCAATTTCAAGCGGAAAGGATTGCAAGCCCTACTGGTCAGATTTATGCGCGGCGAACAGCTCACGATTGTGGTTGCCTGTCGCGACAGATTGTGCAGATTCGGATTTGAACTTTTCGAGTTCATGGCCGGGCAAAACGGTGGACAAATCTTGGTTCTCGACCGAACTGTTTACTGCCCAGAAACCGAACTCACAAGCGATCTTCTTGCCATCCTTCACGTCTTCAGTGGCAGAATGCACGGACTCAGGAGTTACAGCAAGAAAATCAAGGAAGATCCGTCTATTCCTAAATCCTGAACAAAAGGCGCTAATCAAGCAGTGGTTTGGGGTGAGTCATTTTGTTTACAACACGACTATCAAATACCTTCAAGAACCAGGCACAAAAGCTAGCTGGATGACAATCAAAACTGGAATACTCAACAGTTTGCCAGAATGGGCAAAACCTGTACCTTTCCAAATCAAGTCGATTGCCATCAAAGATGCTTGCTCAACTGTGAAAGCAGCTAAACAGGGTTTCAAAAAAGACGGCCAAATCCGTAAATGTAAATTTCGGAGTAGAAAAGACACCAAGCAATCTATCTATGTGCCAAAGTCTGCCATAAAAGATTGTGGTGTCTACCATTCGATTTTGGGCAAGTGTCAGTTAACAGAATCCTTGCCTAGAAATTTCACTGATGGTAGGTTGACTCTTGCCTATGGCGAGTATTACCTAGTTGTTTCTGAAGAAGTGCAACAAGTTAAGACCGATAAACAAGGTCGGCTGGTTGCCTTAGATCCCGGTGTCCGCACGTTCATGACGTTTTTCTCTGAAAATTCTTATGGGTGGCTAGGAAAAGATTCTAATTTGCACATCCAGAAATTGTGTTTCCGGTTGGACAAATTAGTGTCAAAAATTTCTCAAGCTCCTAGCCGACCAAAAAGAAGATTCAAGAAGGCAGCTAGCAGGCTTCGTTGTAAAATCCAACATTTGGTTAAAGAATTACATCACAAAGTAGCTAGGTTTTTAGTCGATAATTTTGATGTGATTCTGTTGCCCACGTTCGAGAGTTCTCAAATGGTGTCTAAGTCACGCCGTAAGTTGAGAAATAAAACGGTGCGACAAATGTTGACCTTAAGTCATTACGAGTTTAAAACTTTCCTCAAGTGGAAAGCTTGGGAAAACTCAAAAGTTGTGATTGATTGCAACGAAGCATATACGTCGAAAACTGTGTCATGGACTGGCGAAATTATCCAAAATCTAGGTAGTGCTAGAACTATTAAGTCCGCAGCCACTGGATTAAAGATGGATCGGGATTTGAATGGTGCTCGTGGGATTTTCCTTCGGGCATTGGGTGATACCCCTTTGTTAAGAGATTCTCTTAATTTATGTGTTTGTTAGCATTTGTTAGCAAAAAAGTATCGGTTGCCAAAGCCTTTGTTGGCTTGTGAGACAATGGCGTTGTTGGTGCGCCTCTTGTGCCTTCTAACTTCGATCGAGGTGGTATCCATTGTTTTCGATCGGCAATTCAGTCAGCTTTACTACCCTGCCCTCTAGATCCGCAAAAATCCCCAAGCTAAAAACGCCATGCCCATACCCATTCTCGTCCTGCTTGAAGTTCTAATTGTTATCGCACTTTCGAGACTTGTAGGTTTAGGATTTCGAGCGATCAAACAACCTCAAGTCATTGGAGAAATTGTAGCAGGAATTATGCTTGGGCCTTCTCTATTTGGCTTAGTTGCACCTGCCACCGCAACTGCACTTTTTCCAGCCGAAGCCGTTCCCTTCCTCAATGTGTTGTCTGAGGTGGGGCTGATTTTTTTCATGTTCTTGATTGGTTTGGAATTGAATCCCAAGTACCTCAAAAGCAATTTAGATATAGCGATTTTAACTTCCCACGTCAGCATTCTAGTGCCGTTTTCCCTGGGAAGCATCCTAGCACTGCTGCTGTATCCCATCGTTTCAAATAATAGCGTTTCCTTTACCGCCTTTGCTTTGTTTTTGGGCGCTGCGATGTCAATTACTGCCTTTCCGGTGCTGGCAAGAATTATTACAGAACACAACTTGCAGAATACAAAATTGGGGACGCTGGCCCTGACTTGCGCTGCGGTAGACGACGTGACGGCGTGGTGTTTGTTAGCGGTGGCGATCGCAGTTACTCGTACTAATTCGATGATCGGTGCTTTGCCGACAATTATTGAGTCTTTAATTTACATCGGTTTCATGCTGACTGTAGTCCGCTGGTTCTTGCAGCGACTTTCCAAACACTACAACCGCACTGGCAGATTAACACAGTTAGTGCTTTCGGGAATTTACATGGGAGTTGTAGCTTCTGCCTTAATTACTGAATTGATCGGAATTCATTTAATTTTCGGTGCATTTTTGCTTGGTGCTGCCATGCCGAAAAATGCGGGATTAACCAGAGAATTAGCAGAAAAAACCGAAGACTTTGTACTAATATTTCTGCTGCCAATATTTTTTGCTTATAGCGGCTTGCGGACTGAAATCGGCTTGCTCAACAGTCCCGAATTGTGGCTGCTGTGCGCCGCAGTTTTGGGAGTGGCAATTGTCGGCAAATACGTCGGCACTTACGTTGCGGCCAGAGTCTGTGGCATCAGCAACCGCGAAGCTTCAGCGCTGGGATGGCTGATGAATACTCGCGGTTTGACTGAACTAATTGTGCTGAATATCGGTCTTTCCTTGGGCGTAGTTTCGCCGCTGCTATTTACGATGTTAGTCATCATGGCTTTAGTGACAACTTTTATGACTTCGCCTCTGTTGGAGTGGACTTATCCAAAACGGTTAATTAGATTAGATATTTCCGAAGTTAACTCTGAGGATTCTGAATTAGAAGATTTAGAAAGGGCTGATAGCAGCGAACAAACTGCTAATAAATTGCAGCCAACTTATCGAATTTTAGTACCTGTTGCCAATCCCAGCACGCAGAAAGGTTTACTGCGACTAGCGGTAGCGCTGGCGCAGCCGGCTGCTGGTATGGGTGGTGAGGATTTACAGTCGGCGGCGGTTCATCCTCTGAGTTTAATAGAATTAAATGAGGATTATGCCTTTGAAAGTACGCCTGCGGAAGCCGATCGCATTATTCAAGAACGCCGCTCGAAATTATCAGAATTGATTGAGAGTCTGGAACTGCCGGAGGCCCAAAAATTGGTACATCCCATCATTCGGGTTACTAATGATGTTGCCAGGGAAACGGCACAAATTGCGGAAATAGATCGCGCGGATTTGATTTTAGTAGGATGGCACAGACCTACTTTTAGCAGCAACCGTTTGGGAGGACGTGTCGGCCAAATTCTCAGCAACGCTAAGGTGGATGTAGCAATTTTTGTTGACAGAGGCAGGGAAAGGTTGAATAACTTGTTAGTACCTTACGCGGCAAACATTCACGATGATTTGGGGTTAGAATTGGCGCTGAGACTGTTAGTTAATAGTGAGGAACGCCGTTTGACAGTGCTACGGGTGGCGGTTGACGGGGAAGCTGGAAACGAGCTGAGTTACGAGTTTCAACGAGTGATGGAGCAGTTACCGGTTGAGGTACGATCGCGCATTGAGACTCCGATTGTGGAGGCTGCTGAGCCAATTCAAGCAGTAGTAGCGGCTTCTGCTAATGCTGATTTAACTATTGCGGGTACGAGTCGGGAGTGGGGAATTGAGCGCCAAACTTTGGGACAGTATACTGATGAATTGGCTGTGCAGTGTCATTCTTCGCTGCTGATTGCGCGGTGCTACGTTAAAGTGCGATCGCACTTGGCATCGGTACTTCCTCAAAGGTAGTCGGTTGACGGTTGACGGTTGACTGTTGGCAGTTGACTGTTGACTGTTGACTGTTGACTGTTGACTGTTGACTGTTGTTATTAGTTATTGGTTATTGGTTATTGGTTATTTGTGAGTTAGTACCAATGCCCTGCGCGGGCCAATGCCCCATGCCCCATGCCCCATGCCCCATGCCCAATTATTAATTAGCAAGATGATGAATCATTTAAGCCTGAAATCACTGGCATTTTACGGGATTGCGATCGGCTCAGTTGCACTGCTGTTTAAAGTAGTAACTGCTTATGGGGAAACAAATTTAAAGGCGGCCCCGGCAATTGCGGGAACTTATCGCTTCGATCCTAAAAATTTGCCCGAATGTCTAAATTCTGATGTTTTGGAATTGACAATCGAGCAATCGGGTGTTTATTTGAGCGGTAATTTGCGATCGGGCAGCAGGGAGGGCAGGGAAAAAACAGCCCAGGAGAAACCTTCTCTATTTGGTAAGTGGGAAACTCAAGGATTGAACTTGTCGGGTGCGGTTCCTAATTTAGCGGGTTGCAGGGACTCCACAGCAACCGGTCAAAACAGTTCTGTTAAAATGCGCGGAATTGTGGAGCAAGAAAGCCTCAAGGGAAAAATTAGTCTAACTGATAAGACGGCGGCTACTGATTTTACGGCTCAAAGAGAAGCGGCGGTGCAACCCCAGAAGCAGGAACATTGATTGATCCCAATAGAGAATAAGAAATGGGAAATGGGTAATTCTTTGTCGCTTTCCGATTCTCCCCTCATGAAGCAAGGAATCACAAAGCGGCGGCGGGGGTAGGGGAGTGGGCGATCGAACTCCTGCCGCCGGAGCTCGCCCGCGACGGTCGGTTGCTGCTAAATTAGAAAATATACCTAAAAGTCAATGATAAAAATAAAGTATCCCAGAGAAGTTCTTGGTTGAGAATTTGTCTTGCTCAAGACCCCCCGTGCCCGTATAGTTTGTTTGGAATGGATGTTGCCGTGATATTAATGCCGTCAGAAACTTCGCTTACCCAGTCAAACCCGTTAATTTTAGACAGTTTGCCAGACTTGTCGCCCTCCGATGGGGGATGTCCCCGCCGAGCCAGATTGCAAATTGACTTGATGTTGCTGGCGATCGAAGCCTTGTATCTCGGAGGTGCCGAAGAAATGCTGGCTGTGTCAAAGGACCTGGAATTGGAATCAATTATCAAAAATCGGGTTGCCCTTTGGCTGATGCGTAATACTAACCCGCTGAGACGCTATACCCAGCGCCGCTCCCTTACCATTGTGGAGGCAAAAGCGCTGGTGGCGATCGCCTGTAATATGGCGCGTAAGTTAACCGCCACAATTCGGCAGTTGCTGCTAGACTCCCAGCAGTTGCGATCGAAAAATATCCCCCTCAACCAGAACCAGCCGCTGGCGGAGTATTTAGAACGCTTTCGAGCTCACTTTCGATCGCGCATGAACCCCAAGCGATCGCTAGTTGCAGCTTACGATTCCGAGGACAAGCTCAACGAACTAGCTTTGAACTTGTTGAGCAAACTGCTATTTTGTACAGGCACAGCCGGAATGCAGCGCTTCTGGGTTAGCCTGTTTGATGGAGAAGTTGAATAAAAAATGACTATTAGGCGTCAGTACAGTCTGCCAAATTGCACCCTGGTTCTAGAAGGGTTGAGCGATGGATCGGCAGCCAGCCAGTTAGATATACGGCCGGTGCTTTCGATATTAATGAGCGCTGAATGCTATGTGAACGGTCTCGGCGAGCCTTTAAGCGGGGGACGAGACTTTTTTGAAAGCTTGGTGAGGGCAGTCAGCAGCTACGCTCAAGAATTTATGAGCGGAGTGCATTATCCCGATCGCTACGGCCCGAATTTGGGTATGGTACAGTTGCACAGAATTGACGGGAATTTGCACCGGTTGACCGTTCTACCCGCCTCCACAGGCAGCCCAACCCAAATCGATCAAAAACCAGAACTGTCGGCAAAAGTTGATTTGACGACGGTACAGCTATTTGACTTGGTAGAGGCGATCGATCAGTTTTTTGCCGACACGCAGACGCTGCCGGAATTGTCGCTGCAATTAACCCCAATTTCCCGGCGTTACGTCAAGTCGGCCGAACCTTTGGCGAAGCGGAGTTTGCCCGCTGTCGTGGGCGTGTCGAGTTTGGCTTTGGCTGCGATGGCGTTTTTCTTGGTGCCGGTGCCCGAAGTCCAGCGTCCCAGAGATCCGGTGCCGCAGCCCAATCCAGCAGGCCAGAATCAGGGGACGCCGAATCCGGGCGGATCGGGTTCGCCTAATCCCAATCCCACGCCCCCTGCTGACGGTTTGCTGCCTGGGACTCAAACTCCGAACGCTGAATCGATTTCGCCGACTCCGATCCCCGCCCCGCAGCCGGACGCTTCACCTAGCGCCACACCGCAGTCGAGCACTTTGCCGGAAAGCACGCCCACTCCTGTTGCTGAAGGTTTGGCAAGCCCAGATTTGGCAGCCCTGCCAATTACAGATCCAGGGGAAATTGACCTGTTGAGGGGCAAACTTTCCCAGCAAATTGATGGAGTTGTGAAGAATCAGCCTCCGGTTGATGCGGAGTTGGTTTATCGGGTGAGTGTGGCCCCAGACGGGGCGATTGTCGGTTACAAGCCGGAAAATTCGGCAGCAGTCGAGAGATCCGAAACGCCGTTGTCGGAGTTGCTTTACAAACCCGTTGGCAGCAGGCCACCTGCGGAAGCGCTGGCTGATTTCCGCGTAGTTTTAGCACCAGACGGCAAGGTTCAAGTCAGTCCTTGGTAATGGTTGACGGTTGACTGTTAACGGTTGACGGTTGACTGTTAACGGTTGACTGTTAACGGTTGACGGTTGACTGATACCAAATCCCGCTTAAATGCTGCCTCATACCATGTCGGATCGATCGCGCATAATACATCGGCCGGGGCGGGTTTTTGAGATTGTCGGTTTTTACCCACATTCCGCACCCCCAACTGGCACATACGCGGATTGAGGGGGTAAAAGTGAATCATCCGAGACAAAGCGTGAG
>NZ_JAUBTV010000089.1:0-28452 GCF_036705145.1 Microcoleus sp. B5-D4
CCGTCCTTTTTGGACGGGCGGGACGCCCATCCCACAATAACAATTAAAATTGTAAGTTATTTAATTCGCGATCCTAAAATGGTATTATTTGACGGGTCGATCGCCAGATCGGGGCGGACGCAAAATTGGTCAAAACTAATCTTAGATTTATGTTCAGGAACCGGGCGGGCGATCGTTCCTTCAAGTTAATAGCCAAAATTAAGCCAAATACCCGGTTTCTCTACGATCTTTGTGAAAATGGTACAAGAGGCGCTTGGAACCAGCTATTTTAAATTTTGGGGTCTGGAGTGGTTTTGACTTATTTGATATTGACAGGAAGTTTAGAAGCGATCGCGATCGTGCTTGCTCTCTCGCCCGGTAACTTCAGCATCGCATTCCCCGCACGCCGGGAACAGGACTCGGACATCAAATCCGGCGTTTTAAGCTCGCAATCCCCGCCAAATCCTGGGCCAGATACAGCTAGCACAGGTTTAGCAGATGGCATTTACCTCTACGGCCAGTCGAGCCAGCCAGAGGAAATTAAACAAGAATATTTTGTATTTGAAATGCGGCAGAGTAAGGTAGTCGGCGCTTTTTACCTGCCTCGGTCTGCTTTTTACTGTTTTTACGGCACGGGCGAGCTAACTCAGTTAAATTTAACAGTAGTGGACACTTACGACGGCAGTCGCTCTCCCTACTCGGTAAACCTGCAACAGTATTACCCAATTTCTACCATCAGCGAGAACGATCGGCGCATCTTGGGTATTTGTAAAGAATCTCACAAAGAGCAGGTGTGGGAAAAGTAGGAAACACGCGCTGCGTCACCAGTCAATCGATTTTAGATTTTAGATTTTAGATTTTAGAATTGAAGAAAGCAACCCCACTGATAAATCGGGTGCCCCCGAACCAAATTGCTTTCGGTCAGGGTTCAGGAAACAGTAGTAAAATTGCTCCTGAGTTGAGAATTTCGGACGGACACCACACACATGGCACAATGAAACTGCGTCGAAAAACACTATCGATCATTGGCATTACCATCGCTGGACTGACTAGCATTCTGTATGTCGCCTCCTCAAGCATCCTCTTGGGCAGCCTGATCAAAGCAGAGGAACAAGAAGCAACACAGGTTGTCAAGGGAGTGCTCAGTGTTTTCGGGCAAACCGCAGATGACTTCAACTCGCGCTTTGCCGACTGGTCGTCCTGGGACGACACCTACGATTTTATCCAAAACCGCAACTCAGAATTCATTGCCTCTAATTTAGTTCCAGAAGGGCTGGCTAATATAAGAGTTAATATAGCCATATTTGTCAATACTTCGGGCAAAATAGTTTACGGTACGGGTTTAGACAGCGAAAAGCTGAAACTAACGCCTGTTCCAGAAGCATTAAAACGGCGCATTTCTCTAAGCGACCCGCTGTTGCAGCACCCCAACGCCAAAAGCAGCCTCGCTGGTATCATGCTGCTACCGTCAGGGCCAATACTGATTACTTCCCGGCCTATTCTCACGACTAAAAGCACCGGCCCGATCCGAGGTACGCTGATATTCGGGCGCAATTTGGATGCTACGGGCATTGCAAAGGTTTCTAAAATTACTCGCTTGCCGCTAATCGTACACAGCGTGAATGAGGCTAGGTTGCCTGCCGACTTTCAGCAAGTGCGGGAGAAACTGTCGGAAAAAAAATCGATTTTGGTGCGTCCTTTAAGCGAAGAGTCGATCGCGGGTTACGCTTTGATCAGGGATATTTACAACCAACCTGCGCTGCTATTGCGGGTGGATATCCCCAGAGAAATATACCGGCAAGGTCAGATTAGTTTGCTGTACCTGCTGGGGTCTGTAGCGTTAGTGGGAGTTGGGTTAGTCGGCTGCACTCTACTACTGCTAGAGCGTCTTGTACTGTCTCGGTTGAGCGGTTTGGCGAAAGCAGTGAAGCGCGTCAGTAGCAGCCAAGACCTCTCGGTGCGACTACCGGTGACGGGCGAAGACGAGTTGTCCGACCTTGCCCATACTATCAACGGAATGTTGAGTGCGATCGCCCAAGCCGACAGCGAACAACTTGAGGAAAAAGCCCGCTACAGAGCCGTCGTTGAGCAAGCTACAGATTGCATTTTCCTGTGGGACGCTCAAACCAAACGTCTTTTGGAAGCCAATACAGCGTTTAGAGAGTTGCTCGATTACAGTCTTGATGTGATTTCGCAACTGACTATTTACGATATCATCGCTTACTCTAAAGACCTAATTGACAACAATATCGAGTTGCTGCTGACGGACAAACAATTCAGAATTGGCGAAGTTCTCTACCGCCGCCGAGACGGTTCCTGCGTGGATGTAGAAGTGAGCGGGAGCGTGATTTCCTACGGCGGCCGCGAGATTATTTGCACTGTTGTCCGCGACATTACCGAGCGCAAGCAAGCCGAAGCCGAACTGCGAGCCTCGGAAGAACGGTACAGACTTTTGTTTAAAAATAACCCCCATCCGATGTGGGTTTACGATTTAGAAACTCTGGAATTTATAGCCGTCAATCAGGCAGCAGTCGAACATTACGGCTACACTCGCGACGAATTTCTCAAGATGACCGTTGCGGACATTCGTCCCCCCCAAGAGATGCCGAGATTGATAGAAAATATCTCTCCAGTAGATGCCGGTATTGAGTTTGCAGGTGTGTGGCAGCACCAGAAAAAAGACGGAACAATTATTGATGTAGAAATTACTTCTTATGCTCTGGTATTTGATAGTAGAAATGCTGAATTAGTGCTGGCTCACGACGTAACCGACCGCTTGCAAGCCGAGGCAGAACTCTACAAGGCAAAGGAAGCTGCAGAAGCAGCTAATTTGGCTAAAAGCCAGTTTTTGGCTAACATGAGCCACGAACTGCGAACTCCTCTGAATGCGATTATCGGTTACAGCGAGATTCTGCAAGAAGAGGCTTTAGATTTGGGCGAGGAAAATTTTGTGTTGGATTTGGAGAGAATTCACAATTCAGGCCAGCTTTTACTTTCCTTAATTAATGATATTCTGGACTTGTCGAAGATTGAAGCCGGTCACGCGGAACTTGAATTAGAAACTTTTGACGTGTCGGAGGCCGTTCAAGATGTAGCCCGAACTGTTGAACCGCTATTTTTGCGGAACACTAATCGCCTGAATGTGGAATGTCCTAATAATATTGGCGAATTGTATTCCGATCAAATTAAGTTTACTCAAATTTTGTTTAATTTGCTCAGTAATGCAGCTAAGTTTACTCATAAAGGGACAATTACACTCAGCGTTGAAAGAATTAAAAATGACGAGAATCGTTGGAATTCGGAACAGTTAATTATTAAGTGTTCCGATACGGGGATTGGGATTACTCCTGAACAGCTACAAAAGTTATTTCAACCTTTTACGCAAGCTGATGCTTCGACTACCCGCAAGTACGGAGGTACGGGTTTGGGTTTGTCAATAGCGCAGAAATACTCTCAGATGCTGGGGGGAGAAATTACTGTGAGTAGCGAGTTTGGCAAGGGGTCAACTTTTACTCTGATGTTGCCAGCATAGCTCGATTTTAGATTTTAGATTTTAGATTTTAGATTTGGTAAAAAGTCCTGACTATAAACAACATACATACGGTTTGTAATCAGGGCTTCATATCATGTCCGATCGAGTTACCGCGATTAAAAGGGCGGGTTTTTGAGATAGTCAATTATTGGCAGATATTTTTCGTGAGGGGAGCCCCTACCGTATTAGGGGTAATCGACCGGACATAATATCAGTCCACTCCCAATCAGCTTTTAGCTAATTAGGACTAAACTTTTGAAGACCAACAACATTAATACTCAATACCTGCTTGAGCTTTAATCCCTTGTTCGCGGAATGGATGCTTAACTAAAGTCATTTCTGTCACCAAGTCTGCCCGTTCAATTAGCGCCGACGGGGCACCTCTGCCTGTTAAAATAATGTGGGTTTCTTCGGGTTTTTGGTCTAACCCGGAAAGCACTTGCTCGACTTGCAAATAACCTAGTTTTAATGCTATATTGACTTCATCTAGAAGAACTAATTTAAATTCGGGATTGCAGATAAAAGTTAGGGATTTTTCCCAGGCTTTTTGAGCTGTTTCGATATCTCGATCGCGGTCTTGCGTGTCCCAGGTAAAGCCTTCTCCCATTGCGTGAAATTCTAGCTGTTTTTCCCAGAGTTGAAAAACGGCTTTTTCTGCAGGTTCCCAAGCTCCTTTGATAAATTGTACTATGGCGACGCGGTATCCGTGACCGAGCGATCGCACAACCATTCCCAAGGCAGCCGTGGTTTTGCCTTTACCGTTACCCGTATTGACTATAATTAAACCTTTTTCTTTGGAGGAGTTAGCGATTCGCTGTGATTGCACTTCTTGGCGCCGCTGCATTTTCTGTTTGTGTTGTTGGGCTGTTAAGCCAGTGGTTGCAGTGGTTTCTGTATTGGTTTCCATGAGATTTTTTTAACCGCAGATGAACGCAAATAAACGCTGATAGATGCAGGATGTCTAGTTATTGCCACAGTGTTTTCAAGTTTAGCACGAAACCGGGCAAAACATCTTCTCCTGAAAGTTCTGTTGGACATTCCAAAACTTCTATTTCTTGTCCTTGGCGATAGATTTCGACTCGGCGCGTTTTGCGGTTGATTAACCAGCCTAATTTTACTTGATTATTCATGTATTCTTGCATTTTGTCTTGAGTATCTTTGAGGCTGTCGGTTGGCGACATTAACTCTAAGACAAAATCCGGGGCAATGGGAGGAAATTTTTGTTTTTGTTCGGGAGTGAGTGCATCCCATCTTGATTTTTCAATCCAAGAGACATCGGGAGAACGGTTTGCGCCGCTTGGCAGTTTGAAGCAAGTTGAAGAATCGAAACAAATTCCCAGTTGAGTTTGTCTGTTCCAAATTCCAAAATCAGTAGCTATTTCAAAATTGTAATTTCCGGTTTCTCCTCCTGTGGGTGGCATGACGATTATTTCTCCTTTGGCGTTGCGTTCAAATTTGACATCGGGGTTTTCGCGGCACAGTTGATAAAATTGGTCGTCGGTTATTTTGGCGATCGAGTTGAAGTTAATGGTAACTGCTATCATGGTATTTTAGAGGCTGCATTTGGAGTATTTTAATGGCACATGAATGCTGAGCGATGCAGGTAGTCTGTTCGCCCCGAAAATATTGTTGTTAAAGTCGATTTTGCCTTACGCCCAGACTAGCTGCAAATTTAGCACGAAACCGGGCAAAACATCCTCTCCCGATAGTTCTGTTGGACATTCCAAAACTTCTATTTCTTGTCCTTGGCGATAGATTTCGACTCGCCGGGTTTTGCGGTTGATTAAACAGCCTAGTTTTACTTGGTTATTCATGTATTCTTGCATTTTGTCTTGAGTATCTTTGAGGCTGTCTGTCGGCGACATTAGCTCTAAAACAAAATCCGGGGCAATGGGAGGAAATTTTTGTTTTTGTTCGGGAGTGAGTGCATCCCATCTTGATTTTTCAATCCAAGAGACATCGGGAGAACGGTTTGCACCGCTTGGCAGTTTGAAGCAAGTTGAAGAATCGAAACAAATTCCCAGTTGAGTTTGTCGATTCCACATCACAAAATCCGCATTAATTTCTGAATTGTAATTTCCGGTTTCTCCTCCTGTGGGTGGCATGATGATTATTTCTCCCTTGGCGTTGCGTTCAAATTTGACATCGGGGTTTTCGCGGCACAGTTGATAAAATTGGTCGTCGGTTAGTTTAACTATGGAGTTGAGGTTGATTGTAACTGCTATCATGGTATTTTATCAGGATGCGTTGGGACTTTTAAGCCAGATTATGTATATGAATGGGGCTCAAGGCCGAGCGATGCAGATGCTGTAAATATTATTAAGAGTTAAGAGGATTTAATGGATATCTTTTTAGGCAGTTTTGCTCATTATATCACATCATTATAACTAGCTATTAATAGTTTTATAAAACGCTTTTTGGAGGAAACACTTACAGACATACCAATAATAAAATGCAATGTTGATTTCGCTAAACAGTTTAGGTACTCCCTCTAGTAAACTGGAGAATATTTTGTTTTTTATATGCAGGGAATCCACGCCGATCGCAAAAAACAACAAGCCTACACCCGCTAACAATATTTGGTAGGGAGTTAACTGTAGTTCTCGCCGAAAAAACCATCCGTAGGATGACAAAACCACGGCGTATAAAAGACTTACTCCGAGCTTAGGAATTCCCCATGCTACCATATATATATGAATTCTGTAAATTTCATTTAGTAAAAATCCACCTGTTAACAAAGCCGAAAACATAATAAATCGATTTTCTGAAGTGCGCGGTTGAATACTTTGAGCTAATTTATAGGTGAAAGTACAAACAATGACTGGTACAGAACATAAAATTTGGAAAGTTCGAGTTAACAAGGCGACATTGGGATGGGGATAAGAATAAGGCGGAAAGAATAAATCGCTGATTTTTAACCCGGAAAGTTGAGTGAAAAATATCAGTATCGCCACCACAAATAAGGATAAACAATTGAGTCTAACAACCAAACGAGAAATAGTCATAAGCAATTAATCCCCAAAATTAGGTTTACTGCCCAAATAAAAAAAAATTATATCACCAATATCTCTGGATATTTTGCTAAACTTAATCATGAGTGTTATCAAAACAAGGAGACAGTCATGCTGTCAGTGAAAGAAGCAGAATCGATCGTTCTAAATTTGGCGCAACCCCTCGACAGTCAGCGGGATGTAGAAACTGTAGACTTACTGGCAGCATCGGGGCGCATTTTGGCTGCACCCGTCACTGGTTCCCTGGATTTTCCTTATTGGGATAATTCAGCAATGGATGGGTACGCGGTGCGGTTTGCGGATGTGGAAAATTGTAGCGCCGAAAAACCAGCGGTACTCGAAGTAGTTGAGGAAATTCCAGCCGGATATCAGCCTCAAAATACCGTCCAATCGGGGCAAGCGGCGCGAATTTTTACGGGTGCTATGATGCCAGCGGGTGCTGATACGGTGGTAATGCAGGAAGAAACAAGGCGTGAGGGCGATCGTATTTTTATCTTAGTTTCTCCTGAAAAACCGCAAGCATTTGTCAGACACAAAGGCGCTTTTTATCAAGCAGGGACAACTTTGCTAACTCCCGGTACAGTTATCAATGCCCCAGAAATGGCGGTGTTAGCAACTGCCCAGTGCATTCAAGTTCCCGTTTATCGGCGGCTGCGGGTGGCAATTTTTTCTACTGGTGACGAATTGGTATCGCCTGACGAACCTTTGGCACCGGGGAAACTGGTAGACTCGAATCAGTATGCTTTGACAGTTTTGTTGGCACAAATGGGATTTGAACCGATTCGATTGGGCATAGTTCCTGATAATGAAGAGGCGTTAAAGAAGGCGATAGCCGGGGCTGTGGCGACGGCGGATGTGGTACTTTCTACGGGGGGCGTCTCGGTAGGAGACTACGATTATGTCGAGAAAATTTTGACGGATTTGGGAGGAAAAGTTCACATTAGTTCTGTGGCGATTAAGCCGGGAAAACCTTTAACGGTTGCTGAGTTTAAACGAGGTGAAAAAAATTCGGATTGTCTCTATTTTGGTTTGCCTGGAAATCCGGTTTCGGCTTTAGTCTGCTGTTGGCGGTTTGTTGTGCCTGCTTTGAGAAAGATGTCTGGGCTTGGCGCGGATGCTTGGGGGCCGGAGTTTCTCAAAGCTAGGTGTAATGCTGAATTGCGATCGCAGGGCCGGCGCGAAACTTATGTTTGGGGTAAACTACATTTAGTTGCGGGAGTCTGGGAATTTGAACCTGCTAGCGGCAGCCAAAATTCAGCGAATTTAATTAACCTCGCCAATACGAGTGGTTTAGCAGTTTTGCCACCAGGGGACACCTGGATTGTACCGGGCGAATTCGTGGAAGTTTTAAAAGTTAGTCATTAGTCATTAGTCATTAGTCATTAGTCATTAGTCATTAGTCATTAGTCATTAGTCATTAGTCATTAGTCATTGGATCGGTATAAGTTCATGTAAAATATTAACAACTAAGTAATCTTCCTTCTTCCTTCTTCCGACGGACATCGGAGTGACATTCGTTACATCCGTTACATCCGTTACACAATCCGTTGCCGAACTTCCTTCGTATTATGAGAATTTTAATTGTTGAAGATGACCCGATGATGCAACTGGGATTAGAGCAAGTTTTAGCCGATTCCCCAGACATAGAAATAGTAGGACAAGCAGAAGACGGCTATTTAGGCGTAGCAGCCGCACTGAAACTCAAACCTGATATTATTGTAATGGATATCGGTTTGCCACGGCTCGACGGCATAGCAGCGACGCAGCAAATTAAAGCGCAATTGCCAGAAGTTCGAGTAGTAATGTTAACTTCTCACACGGCAGAAACGGAAATTATTGCTGCCCTTTCTAGCGGGGCTGATGCTTATTGTATTAAAGGTGCTTCCGTAGACAGGCTGTTAGCAGCGATTGCAGCCGCAGCAGAGGGGGCTACATATCTTGACCCTCAAATTGCCCGGACTGTCATCGAACACCTCAAACCCCCCATACCTGCCTCTACAACTACTTTTGGTCAGTTGTCGCAGCGGGAATTGGAGGTGTTAAAATTAATGGTGGAAGGTAACAGCAATCCAGAGATAGCAGCGGCGCTTTACTTGAGTCCAAATACTATTAAAACTCACGTTCGCGGTATTATGAATAAGTTGGCAGTGGATGACCGCGTGCAAGCCGCAGTTGTAGCGCTGAGAACGGGATTGGTGTAAAGAAGTCAGTAGTCAGTAGTCATTAGTCAGTAGTCAGTAGTTATTTGTTGTTTGCTACCAATGCCCTGTTTGGCCCATGCCCAATGCCCTGTTTGGCCCATGCCCAATTCCCTGTTTGGCCCATGCCCAATTCCCAATTCCCAATTCCTAATTGCCAAAAAGTTTATGTCTGAGTGGATAGAAATCGGTAAAATTGTAGCAGCTCAAGGTTTGGACGGGGAAGTGCGAGTCTATCCCGATTCGGATTTCCCGGAAAGGTTTATCGAACCGGGGAAGCGGTGGATTTTGCGCCCTAACAAAAGTGAACCGGAACCGATCGAGTTTTTGGGCGGTCGCTACATTCCGGGCAAAGGGCTGTATGCTGTAGAGGTAGAGGGTGTGGAAGACCGCGATAGTGCTGAGGCGCTGCGGGGCTGTAAGTTGTTTGTTGAAAAGACCGATCGACCTTACCTCGAATCTGATGAGTTTTACGTCCAAGATTTGATCGGTATGGAAGTTTTTAACCAGTTAACCGGGGAAATCTTAGGCAAGGTAAGTGATATTATTCCCGCAGGTAACGACCTTTTAGAAGTAGAAACGAATCTAACTGCGCCGGAAACTGTTGCTGCAGAATTGGAAAAGCCAAAACAGCCTGAAACTCCCCAAGCCAACGCTGACCCCAGAAATACCCGCAAACCACGGAAAATTCGCGTTAAAGAGCCTAAATCCACAAAAATCTTGATTCCTTTTGTGGAAGAGATTGTGCCAGTTGTTGACTTAGAACAAGGCCGAATTGAAATTGTGCCTCCTCCTGGTTTGTTGGAATAATATCATGTCCGGTCGCTCGATCGGATCTGATATTAGTTATTAACAATTCCCACTTCTCAATTCCCGATATTAATCTTTTCCTCTATTTGTGGCTCGCACTATCAAGTAGCTGATGGAAAGCGCGAAAATTGCAGTCGCCAAACCAATCAAGTCGGCTGCGGTTTTCTTTTCCAGGTCAAGAATGATTATTTTTCGAGATACTGCTATCAAAGAAGTTACAATAACTAGCTCTACTTGAATTACGTGCTTTTTCAGATAAGCTGTAATATTTTCCAAGATTTCCAGAGCAATTAAAACATTTAAAAATAACCCAAATATCACAAACAACGTGTCTTTTAACAAATTATCAGTGTGGTTTACCAATTCTTTTGCTAAAAAAATCAGCAAATCGCAAACGCTGAGGAGAATTACCCAAATCATCGCCAGTGATAAAATTTTAGATATTACTACTTCTACACTTTCTGTAAAATGCAGAAAATTTTCATCACTGCTTGACTTGGAAATTTGCCTAAATATTTTTTTCAGCATACCAGTGATTTAGTCTTAATTCTTAATTAATGATTTTGTCATTGTTCGGTACACTTTGCAAGCGTAAAACTCTGCGAGTGTGTAGTTTCACAACGGCAACCGGGCACTGGGGAAGGCGACTCTCTCTGCCTGTTATATTTTATACTTTTTCCTGTCAGCTAGGAATCGATCGCACGCGATGAACTCCTGCTTAATAAATTTTTGCCATAAAAAAACCTCAAACTATTGTCTAGCAATATTTTGAGGCTTTTAAGGCGCGGTGCGACCACTGAACTAACTATCTATTCTCAACAGAGAATGATGGTTGACTCCCAGCTTGCTCCGACGCAATATAGAAGATAGCTAAAAATTTAGCTCGGGTGGTTTAGTAGCGACGAGAATTGCCACCGCGATCGTTGTTACCCCAGTTACCACCACCAGCATTACCACCACGTTCTTCACGGGGTTTTGCTTTGTTGACTTTGAGGTCGCGACCCATCCACTCAGCACCGTCAAGAGCCTCAATGGCTGCGGCTTCTTCGGCTTCTGTAGACATTTCTACAAAAGCGAAACCCCGCATCCGACCTGTTTCCCGGTCAGCAGGCAACTGAACGCGCTTTACTGTACCGTACTCTCCAAAAGTTTGGTTGAGGTGCTCCTGCGTTACTTCGTAGGATAAATTGCCGACATAGATTGACATTGAACATTCTCCAGAATCAGAGTGTGTAGAGATTTAAATCCGGAGGAACGCCGATCGAACGAACTGCACTGCCGAAAATAAAGCCTTGTAAAAACATCATAGCACCTACAGGTGCAAACTGCAATTGTCTGACTCGATTAATTAAAAAGAAGGCAGAAGGCATTCGCCAGAAGACATTCTCCCGAAGGAAAAACCCCCATCAAGAAGGAAAGACTCAGAATAAATAAATTTAATTTTCCTTGTTTCCGAGCTCTGGCGGGGAAACCCAGTTTTTAGGCTACGTAATGGCATAACGATGTTAGGTTTTAGATCTGGGATTTGGGATTTAAGATTTATGTGTAGGGTATGTCCAGGTTCAAAATTGCTCGATCGAGAGAGGTTTTCACCCCAAAAACGGATACCAGCCCCGGACTCCTGTCGCCAAGAGTGCAAAATTTTAGACTCTTGTTCCAAATCCCAGATTCATCTGTGGAGTAAATCTTCAATCGTTCGACTGAGCGCGATTGACGCTCGCACTCGCCAAACATCAACCCGGTTCCTCCCCATGTCTAAAGCCCGCGGCTTCCCGCTCGTTCGGCGGTGATGTGTAACATCCCGTAGTTCGAGGGCAGCTCAAGAAGTGACGGCGAGGCTGGATTTTTGCCAATTAAATTCCTCAACTTCTGCGACAGGTTCTGCCCCAACCAGCACCAACTGCACCGCACAAGCTTTTAACTCAGGCTGTTTGGAATCTGGACAGCTTGCAGCATGAGTCATGGCATTGGCTTCAGCGCCTTCGGCCCACAGAGAACCCCAGTGCATCGGTACAAATAGCGTACCCGGGGCGATCGCCTTTGTGACTTTTGCCGGAAACTGCGCCTTGCCGCGGCGCGATCGAACTTCCAGCAAATCCCCCTCCTTAATCTGCAATTTGGCAGCATCGCGGGGGTGAATTTCCAAAAACGGATCGGGGTGCAATTGATTAATTTTTTCTGTTCTACCCGTCCGCGTCATCGTGTGCCAGTGTCCGTAAACTCTCCCTGTCGTCAACACAAACGGATAATTCGGATCGGGAGGTTCTGCCAGTCCCCGCGAGTGATAGGCCGAAAATCTCGCCCGCGCATCAGGAGTGTGAAAACGCCTGTCTGTATACAGCCGTTTCGCTTCGTTCGCTGGATGCACAGGCTCGTTTTCCCGGCAAGGCCACTGCTGGGGGCCTTGTTGGCGGATGTATTCGTGGCTCAGGCCGGTCATGTCGCAAGGCTGGCCCCGCGTCAACTGCGCGTACTCTTTAAAAACCTCCGCACTGTTCTCGAAAGCAAAGTGTTCGGCAAAACCCAACCGCCGTCCCACCTCGGCGAAAATGCTCCAGTCGTCGCGGGCTTCCCCGGAGGGAGTGTCGAAACCGGGACAAAAGGTAACGCGGCGTTCGGAATTCGTCATTACTCCGGTTTTTTCGCTCCACTGCGTTG
This sequence comes from Microcoleus sp. B5-D4, assembly GCF_036705145.1. Taxonomy (NCBI): domain Bacteria; kingdom Bacillati; phylum Cyanobacteriota; class Cyanophyceae; order Oscillatoriales; family Microcoleaceae; genus Microcoleus; species Microcoleus sp. B5-D4. The sequence goes on from NZ_JAUBTV010000089.1 coordinate 12,189, forward strand.
CCGGCAGCAGGATGTGAGCGTAGGCAGAGGTTTCAGTGGGATAGTAAGCTTCTTGATAAATAGTAAAGGGCGATCGCAGCAAAGCGGCTTTAGTGCGTTCCAAATCCGGCATACTCACCACCGGATTAGTAGCTGCAATCCACAGCAACTCGACATCGCCAGTTTCCAAACCGGTGATCATATCCCAAGCTGTGCGGCCCGGATTCGGGGAAATACTTCCCGGTGCGATTCCCCAAAACTCCTCGACTTGGGTTCTGTGTTCAGCATTTTTCACAAAACGGTAGCCTGGGAGCAAGTGAGACAGTCCTCCGGCTTCCCGCCCTCCCATCGCGTTTGGCTGGCCGGTGAGGGAAAACGGGCCGCATCCCGGTTTGCCGATTTGACCTGTCATTAAGTGCAAATTAATCAGCGATCGCACCTTTGCCGTGCCTTCCGACGACTGATTCATTCCCATCGACCACAGCGACAAAACCCGCTGCGACTGTTCCCAGTAGTTTGCCGCCGTTTCTAACTCGCTGACAGTAATGCCGCAGCGCGAGGCTACAAACTCCGGCGTGTAGCTGCTAATCACCTCAGCAAAAGCTGAAAAATTCGCCGTGCATTCTTCAATAAACTCTGAATCTATTGATTGCCTGCGTAACAGCAAATATGCAATTCCATTAAGCAAATCTATATCCGTACCCGGTTTAATTGCTAAGTGCAAATCCGCCGCTTCAGCAGTCGGAGTCCGTCTTGGATCTACCACAATCATCTTGACATTTGGATGCTTTTTGTGGTATTTAGCTAATCGATTGAATACGATCGGATGGCATTCTGCTGTATTGCTACCGATAATAAAAGCGCAATCTGTTAATTCTAAATCGTCGTAACAGCAAGGCGGCCCGTCCGAGCCAAAGCTTTGAACGTATCCAGAGACTGCTGAAGACATACACAAGCGAGAATTAGCATCAAAATTATTAGTACCCAGACAACCTTTCATTAGTTTCTGGGCAATATAATAATCTTCTGTTGCGAATTGACCCGAACCGTAAACGCACAAAGCATCGGCGCCGCTGGTGCTGCGAATTGTTTGGATGCGATTAACAATTGCATCGAGAGCTTCGTCCCAGCTAGCGCGGCGGAACGGTTGGTCGAGAGTATCTCGCATCATCGGATACAGTAGCCGATCGCTCCGAATAGACTCTGCTACGGTTGCTCCCTTAATACAAACCATGCCCTGACTCGATGGGTGATTGCGATCGCCCCGCACTTTCCAACTTTGTTTTTTGTCGGGAACAACTTCTAGACCGCAACCTACACCGCAGTATGGGCAAAGAGTTTTTATAGTTTCCATCTGGTGATTTTAGATGCTAATTTTTGAAAGCTAATGGGTAATTCGTAATTCATCATTATAGCGGGAACTGATGGCTCCTGCAAATAACGTGTCAATCATTACTAAATTTCCGCATATATGCTTCCCAGAAACGGACAATACCCTGATTTAAAATTAACCGCTATATTACTAAAACTCGCGATCGCTCTCGCGTGTAGTCAGCTTCTGGCTGCTACTAAATCCCTCTCAAACAGAGGTACTCCAGACCTAAATCTTGTCACCCCACCTAGGGGGAGCTAGGAGGATTTATTGCATGACTCAAACAGCGGCTAGGTAATACTTTTGACTGGGTTGTTGATAGCAATCTGAGATTTAGTGCGGAAGTATTATGCCGCCTACTTCTCTGTTTTAACTTCTAATACGCCACCGTTGGTGGGGCTAAAAGTTACTTGGAACTCAGCAGTTTTTTCAGAGCCTGCTGCGGCATCTGCAGGAGTTTGCAAAACCGGCAGAGGAGTTTCTTTGACGAAATCTTTAGCTGCTTTATTTGTGGGATCGAACTGTAGGATCTCCCCGTTTTGTTTTACTTTGACCCGATAAGTCAAGCTTTCGGTAAATGTCGGAGTTGTTCTCCATTTTTGGTCGATTTGTGCATACAACTGCTTTCCGATCGCATCGAGTTGGGCTTGGTCAGAAATCACTGATGTGGCAGTGGTGGCTGCATTGGGCGTGGCGCTGTTAGCAGCAGCAATGGGTGCAGGACTTGCAGCAGCAGCGATGGGCGCGGCGCTGTTAGTAGCAGCAATGGGCGCAGGACTTGCAGCAGCAGCGATGGGTGCAGGGCTACCAGTCGGTGCGATCGAACTTGCTGCGATTTGCGGGCTGGGGGGAGAACTCACAATCGCCCCAGCAGTCGGCGCCGGAGGTGCAGTTTCTGCTAGTTTCGCTTGCTTTAGCTGGCTGGAAACAACCGACATATTGACGGCAGCTAAAGTAAACATTGCTACGAACCACGAGGAGGCCAGGATGCCACGTTTGATCGACGAGGCTTCTGAGGGCTCGGCAGCGTGAGACACAAAAGGTGCAGGTGCAAGAGGCCTGTCAGCAACCGCAGGCTTTTTGCTAGCAGGTAATGGCATCGGTAACGCGACGGCTTCTGTCTCCGAGTCCGTTTCTTCACCTTCTTCGTGGTGGGCGTAGCGAGAAAACAGGAACTCCAAAGCAAAGTTACGCAGTTCGTAGTATTTCGGGTCTTCCATAATCCGCGCCCGGTTGCGGGGACGGCTGAACGGAATGTGCATATCTTCGCCGATGGAAGCTGCTGGCCCGTTGGTCATCATCACGATGCGATCGGCCAAAAACAAAGCTTCATCAATATCGTGAGTAATCATAATGACGGTAATTTTTTCCTTCCGCCAAATTTTCAGCAATTCTTCCTGCAACTCTTCTCTGGTAATCGGGTCTAGAGCTCCGAAAGGTTCGTCCAAAATCAACAGTTTGGGGCGAGTTGCCAGGGCTCTGGCGATCGCCACCCGCTGTTTCATCCCCCCGGACAATTGGCCCGGTCTTTTGTTACAAGCTTCGGTCAGCCCCACTAATTCCAAGTGTTCCTGGACGATGGTATTGTGTTCGTCTGCGGACTTTTCCGGGTAAACATTTTCCACGCCGAGGTGAATATTTTCAGTAGCAGTCAGCCACGGTAGCAGCGAGTAGTTTTGAAACACCACCATGCGATCGGGGCCTGGTTCAGTAATCTGCGAACCTTCCAGGGCTACTTCTCCGTTTGTCGGCCCGTTGAATCCCGCAATCATATTCAGCAAAGTTGATTTGCCGCAGCCCGAGTGACCGATCAAACAAATAAATTCGCCTTCATTAATAGTCAGGTTTACACCGTCGAGAACGACGTAAGGGCCTTTAGGAGTTTCGTAGACTTTCGATACGTCTTTAATAGTAAGAAAGTCTTGCTTTGGCGTTTTAAGTGTGGTTGTTTGGGGGGTTTTGAGAGTTTGCATATTTTCAGGACTGGGATTTTGGGTTGACGAATTAGACATGACAGCTTTCGATTGATAATTTGAAATTATGGAGTTAGGAAGGGGGGAATGTGGAGTCTTGTTTCCTGATTTCTTGCTCCTCATTCCCTCTTCCTATTTGCTGGCTATGCTAGCAGTTTGATGGAACACTGACTGCCTATTTGTTCAATTAAGATTTCTTCAATGCGGACGGCGCGTTTGATTTTGACATTGTGAAGATAGTCGATCGGGTCGTCGAGATTAAACACAGTGCCGTCAAATAGCTCGATCGTCCGGCGATCTCTGGCAATATCCGGCAAACCCAATTCGCGCACTGCTTGACCAAAAACATCGGGCCGCAAAACTCGATCGACCACTTCCACCCAGTTTTTCGGGAACGGGATCAGTCCCCAGCGAGCCATCTGCGCCATCACCCACACCATTTCTAGGCGGTCTGGAAAATTGGTTTTGTCAACAGAGAACTGATTGAAATTGTAGAGCATTTCTGGTTCTGCCTCCGTACCGGAGTTGTACGGATCGATGAACCCTGGACGGATGTCTTTCGGATCTGCGCCGATGTATTGTTCTTGGCTAATCAATCCTAGGACTTCTTCGCGGTTGCGGCGGTCGTCGCAGTATTCGCAGGCTTCCAAAAGCGCTTTGACGAGGGCGAGGTGGGTTTGAGGATATTTCTGAGCCCAATCTTCGCTAACACCGAGAACTTTTTCGATGTGTCCGGGCAGAATATCGAGGGAACGGGCCATAACAAAACCCGTACCGCTGTTGACTGCGTGGGAGTTCCAGGGGTCGCCTGAACAGTAACCGTCAATGTTGCCTGCTTTTAAATTCGATACCATCTGCGGGGGCGGAATCACTGTCAAGCCCACGTCGAGGTCGGGGTCGATGCCGCCGGCGGCCAGCCAGTAGCGGAACAGTAGATTGTGCATGGAGGCGGAGTGTACCATGCCCAAGGTGTGAGCTTTATCGGGACTCTTGGCGATCGCAGCTTTGAAATCCTTTAATGTCCGAATGCCTTGTTTGTAAAGGTCTTTGCTGAAAACAATTGAATTGCCGTTGCGGGACAGGGTGAGGGCGCTACAGACGGGTACAGGGGCTTGACCGTCCATGCCCAACAGCATGGCGATCGGCATTCCTGCGACCATTTGCGCCGCGTCCAGCCGTCCTTCGGCGACTCCTTTGGCGATGGCTTTCCAGCTAGGTTCGCGGCTGAGAGTAACTTCTTCCAAGCCGTGGGCTTGAAAAAATCCTTTTTCTTTGGCTACCACTAAGGGGGCGCAGTCGGTAAGGGGAATAAAGCCGATGTCGAGGTTGATTTTTTCCAGACCGTTGCGGGCGATGACAGCGGGTTGTTGTTTGGCCCTGCGCTGTTTGACCCGCTTTTGCTGGTTGAGGAAGTAAACCATTTCGTTACGCAGCGCGTAGTAACTCGGATGGTTGACAACTTCCATACGCTTGCGGGGGCGGGGAATGTTGACTTCGAGGATTTGCCCGATTTGGGCTTCCGGGCCGTTGGTGAGCATCACAATGCGATCGCTCAGTAATAAAGCCTCATCCACGTCGTGAGTTACCATCACGCTGGTGACTTTACTTTCTTCGCAAATTTTCATCAACTGGTCTTGCAAACCGCCGCGAGTTAAGGCATCAAGTGCTCCGAAGGGTTCGTCTAGCAGCAGCAATTTCGGGCGAATCGCCAGGGCGCGGGCGATCGCAACTCTTTGTTTCATCCCCCCAGAAATTTCGCCGGGGCGTTTGTCGGCGGCGTGTCCGAGTCCCACCAATTTAATGTGGTGTTCGATCACCAACTCGCGATCTTCTTGAGAGTTACCGCTGTAAATTTCATTTACTGCTAGGGCGATATTTTCGCGCACCGTCAGCCAAGGTAGCAGCGAGTAATTTTGAAACACCACCATTCTGTCCGGGCCTGGATCGCGGACTTCGCGTCCTTCTAAAGTAATCCCGCCCTGACTAGCTTTGTCGAGACCGGCGATGATATTTAGCAGCGTAGATTTGCCGCAGCCAGAGTGCCCAATTAAGGTGATGAATTCTCCCTTTTTAATTTTCAGTTCGATATTTTTAAGAGCAATGTATTGCTCTCCGTTGGGCAAGTTAAATACGCGGTCAACGTGGTCTACTTCAACAAATACTGACATGGCTCTTTTAGGTTAGTTGGTAATTTCTAGATGCTAATTATTAATGGGAAATTGGGCATTGGGCATTGGGCATTGGGCATTGGGCATTGGCCCGCGCAGGGCATTGGGCATTGGGCATTGGGCATTAATTTACAACTAATTTCTAGCAGTTTGTAGCTGGCAACCATTCCCCATTCCCCATTCCCCATTCCCCATGCCCGATGCCCTATGCCCAAATTCTATTTCTGTTCTTCGGGAACAACTTTGGAAGCGATGAAACCAACGATTCTGTCTAAAATTAAACCGACGATTCCTACATAAAGCACTGCTAGAATCACTGCACTGAGTCGAGAACTGTTGTAAGCGTCCCAGATGAAGAACCCGATGCCGACGCCGCCGACTAACATTTCCGCAGCTACGATCGCCAGCCAAGACAAACCGATACCAATTCTCAAGCCAGTGAAGATGTAAGGAACAGAAGAGGGAAGCAGGATTTTCCAGAAGTATTTTTGGTTAGGGAGGCGCAAGACGCGGGCGACGTTTCTGTAGTCTTGGGGTATTTGTTGAACGCCTACTGTGGTGTTAATTAGAATCGGCCAAATTGCGGTAATTAAGATTACGAAAAGTGCTGAAACTTCGTTAGCTTTCATCCCCAGACCTTCAAAGGGATTGAACTGTTGAAATACAGCCAGGGCGATCGGCAGCCAAGCCAGGGGCGGGATAGTTCTAAATACTTGAAACAGCGGGTCTAAAGCATCGAACATTAGGGAGTTTGTACCGATCAGGATTCCCAAACTGATGCCGAGAACTGCTGCCAAAGTAAAGCCGATCGCCACCCGCTGCAAGCTAGCCAAAATTTGCCAGAACAAGCCTTTGTCTGTACCGCCGTTGTCGAAGAAAGGATTAATAATCAGATTCCAGCTTTCTTGGACAGCTTTGATTGGCCCCGGCAAGCTGGACTCTGGACTGTTGCAGAGGATTTGCCAGATTATGAGCAGAACTGTAATTGCTACCAGCGGGCGGATGATTTTTCGGCGGTTTTTTTGAACTTGATCCAGAACGAAATTTACTGGATTTTTGCTTTTAGTAACAGCGAGGTTTGTTGCCATTTTTCTTTTTGCAGTATTGTGAATAATCGATTATTTGTAGATACTTTGAACAGAGTTCAGCAGGTTTGGCTCGTCGAACTCACCCTCCGTTTCACTCTGTCCAACACCATCACTTTTAGGGGTTTGTCAACTGTCAGCAGTCAACTGTCAACAGTCAACTGTCAACAGTCAACCAACTAATTATGCTTTTTTGATTGCCAGACTCTTCAGATATTCTTCGGGTTTTTCTGGGTCAAACTTCACGCCGTCAAAGAAGGTTTCGACACCGCGAGAAGTGGTAGTAGGAATTTGGGCGGCGGGAACGCCAAGTGCTGTCGCTGCTGCTTTCCAAATATCTTCGCGGTTAACTTTATCAACGGTTGCTTTGATGTCGGTAGTTGCCGGGATATAACCCCAGCGAATATTTTCAGCTAAGAACCAAGCATCGTGACTCTTGTAGGGATAAGAAGCATTATCAGCCCAGAATTTCATCGCCACTGGGCTGGCAGCTTCAATGCGGCCGGTACCGTAGTCAATTTGACCTTTAGAGCGACCGATAATATCTGCTACTGGCACTTTTAACCACTTATCTTGAGAGATAATTTGGCACATCTCATCCTGATTTTCTGCCTTGTCGCACCACTGCTGGGCTTCCAGTACGGCCATTGTTATTGCTTTAGCAGCTTTGGGGTTTTTCTCAACCCAATCTCCTCTTAAAGCTAAAGCTTTTTCTGGGTGGTCTTTCCAAAGTTCTCCGGTTACTAAGGCGGTGTATCCTACCTTTTGAGTAACTAGCTGAGCATTCCAAGGTTCCCCGACGCAAAAGGCTTCCATGCTGCCAGATTTCATGTTCGCTACCATTTGCGGCGGCGGTATGGGAATCACGGAAACATCTGTATCTGGATTAATACCGCCGGCTGCTAGCCAGTAGCGCATCCACAAGTCGTGGGTACCGCCGGGAAAAGTTATAGCAACAGGAAGGTTTTGGCCAAAAGCTGCTTTCAGGGGTGCGCTGTCTGTACCTACTTTTAAATCTAGGTATTTTTTGCTGATCGAAATTGCCTGACCGTTAGTATTTAACCGCGCCAGAATGTTCATCGGCACTGGCTGATTGCCTTTGGTAATAGTGCCTAATGTCATGTGGTAAGGCATCGGGGATAAAATGTGGGCCCCGTCAATGCCGCCTTTGTCGGAACCGAGTTCTAAGTTGTCGCGAGTAACTGGCCAAGATGCTTGTTTGGTAACTTGTACGTCTTTCATGCCGTACTTGGCAAATAACCCTTTTTCTTGGGCGATGATTAAGGGTGCTGCGTCGGTGAGGGCGATGAATCCGAGTTTGGCTGCGGTAACTTCTGGGGCGTCGGCGGGGTTGATGTTGACTGCTGGGGTGGCGCTGGGTGATGCGCCGTCGGCGGCGGGGGTGGCACCAGGGCTAGATGTGGTGGGACTGGAACTGCAACCGTGGGCTAGGAGGGTGCCGGCTGCTGTTGCTCCAGCGGTGATGATGAATTTTCTTCTAGAAAGGTTGCTCATTTGTCTTGAATTGTTGTTGTACTTTGAGATGGTGGAAATGTGAGATGTGAGATTGATTCCGGTTGCACCGGAATGATTGTTGACTGTTGACTGTTAACTGTTGACTGTTAACTGTGAAATGACATGATTTTGTGTGTCCCGATCGCATTTCCCAATGTCAGATTAGGCGTCGATCGTCACTTTGCCGATCGCCCGCGCGCTGCAAGTTAAAATGAACCCTGGTTCTAAGTCTGCCGCCGCGTCTGGTTTGCTGTCGTAGACTGTTTGACCTTCTAGGAGTTTCTGCTGGCAAGTGCCACAGCTTCCCGACCGGCAATTGCTGTCAAGTTCGACCCCGGCCCGTTCGGCAACATCGAGAATGAACTCATCTTCGCTGCAAGCAACTTCTTTGCCCGATCGAGCGAAAATGACAGTAGATGTCTGAGGTTTGGCTGCCGAGACTGCTGTTTCGCCTTCCTCAACCGTCAATTGCAGTTGCCGGTTCAGCAAAGCTACATCCCCTGTAGTCTGTTTGGGAACTGCCCCAAACTGCTCGACTAACAATTGATGCAGCAGCGGTTTGAGGTCTTCGCAAGGGATGCCTTTTTGGACGCAAGCACCCAAATGAGCGTCTTTTCCGACTGTGCCTCCCATGTAAATGTCTACACCTTCGAGGGTTTTGCCGTTCTTGCGAACTTTTGTGCCCATCAAACCAATGTCTGCTACCTGGGGTTGACCGCAGGAATTGGGGCAACCCGTCCAGTGAATTCTGACAGGTTTGGGTACTGAAAGTTCGGCTTCGAGTTCCTCAATCATTGCCACGGATCGGCTTTTGGTTTCGATGAGGGCGAAGTTGCAGAACTTGGCGCCGGTGCAGGAAACCAAGGCTCGTGTCAGCGGTGCGGGGTTGATCGAAAAACGCTGCAACAGCGGTTCTTTGACCAGCGATTCAATCCGCGAGTCGGGAACGTTGGGAATAATCACGTTTTCTTCCACAGTGAGCCTGAGCTCGCCGCTGCCGTAAACCTCGGCAATTCTGGCCAAATCGAACAAATCCGATGCCTGCAGCCGTCCGACGGGAACGTGCAGCCCTACATAGTTGAGCCCTGATTGTTTTTGGGGGTAGATGCCGATGTGGTCGCGTTTGTCCCAGGTGATTTCATCTTTGGGCGCGGCGGCGGGCAAAGTGCGCCCTAATTCTTGTTCGACTTCGGCTCGGAATTTTTCGATTCCGAGTTCGTCAATCAGCCACATCAGCCGCGATTTTTGGCGGTTTGCTCTTGGGCCTTGATCGCGAAACACAGTTAAAATTGATCTGCACAAATCTACAACGTCGCTGGGACTTGCCCATGCGTTGAGAGGAATTGCAGCGTCGCAGCGTTTGGCGGAGAAGAAACCCCCGACTAAAACGTTAAAGCCGATGTTGCCGTCTTTGTAAGCGGGTACGAAGGCGATGTCGTTGATTTCTGCGTGGACTGAGTTGTCGCGGCAGCCTGCGATCGCAATATTAAACTTTCTCGGCAAATTTGAAAACGCGGGGTTGCCTTCGCCGTTGTTCGTAATCATGTCTTGGACTTGGTTCGCCAGTTCCCGCGTATCTATCAGTTCGTCGGCGTCCAAGCCCGCGACTGGGGAACCCGTGATGTTACGCACGTTGTCCATGCCAGACTGGATGCTGGTCATGCCCGCTTCTTTGAGGCGGCGGAAGATGTCGGGTACGTCTTCGATGCGAATTCCGCGCAATTGCAGGTTTTGTCTGGTGGTGATGTCGGCGCTGCCGTCGTCGCCGTAGCGTTGGACGATTTCTGCTAGCGTTCTGGTTTGATTGCTAGTAATGATGCCGTTGGGCAAGCGCAGCCGCATCATGAATTTGCCGGGAGTTACTGGCCGAAAGAAGATGCCGAGCCATTTGAGGCGGTGCTCGCGATCGATTTCGTCCATTGCTTCCCAGCCGATTGCGGCGAAGTGGTCGAGTTCGGCTGTTAATGCTAAGCCATCTTTTTCGGCTTTGAGTTTTTCAAACTTGTTCAGGCTCGCTTGGGCTTTGGGTTCTACTGTTTGGGTCATCGGTTTACCCTCGCTGCTGGCTTGTGTGGGGAGGTATTGACTTGGAGCATAAAGTGTGTGTTTCCTGCTAACCTTAGTGAGTGTATGGATTTAAAACTGTATATTTAGTTACTAGAACGAATTTCTTTTAAGCATGGTTGGTCTTCTGTAAGCTTGAGCTTGACTGGGCGCTGGCTCGAACGTCGCCTAACTATTTATGGTTATAGTTGCTACCGATGATTCGGTCGATCGCTCTGTTTCGATGCACCTTTGTTATGAGCTAATGTAAAGCCCACGATTGTAAATATTCGTATCTATTTTTACAAAATATTGAGTTTTATGAATATTTCGCATAAGGCCGATGCGTTTTATACATGGGAAATGGGTAAAGAGACCCCCAAAACCAAAAAATCTCTCTAAATCTTTAGATTTAGGAGGGGAGAGGGGGAAATTGGAATATCTAAGATTAATTTTGTGACTGCGATCGCAGACTTTGAACGAGATCGTCACAACATTAGAGCGGTCGCTGTCACACAGTTTGCCTCAAAACATCACGTTGTGTGCTATGCCAGCGTCACTCTTGATTTTCCAAGAACGAGAGATGATATAAGCATCGAATTCAGGGAACGTCTCATGTTTTTAGTTCAACTTATCCCCGGCGCTATTTCCGAAATGCTTGCCTCTGTTAGCGATACGGGTTGTTTGACTTTAGCCGATCGCTACGGCTTGATGGCCGCTGTTTTGGACGACTCTCTCGACGATGAATACAGACATTCGATCAACCGCCTGCTGCGTTCTGTGATTAAGGGGAGAGTCAAGATTGTCAACGAACTGTCGGCGATATATTAACAGCATTTAAAAATTTGATTGATTTATGCAGCGCATAAGAGTGCAGAAACCACCGGCCGAGTTAGAAGGAACCCACGATGCCTGCAGCGGATGTAGGGCAGGAAGTTGATTGGGTGTTCTAAAAACGTGCGATCGCTGTTGCCGTATGATTTTTTTTGACTATCCAATTCTCGCTTTGTGCGGCACTTAGAGAAAAAGTGCTGATTCACAGTTTTGACGCTCAATTGAGAGCCTGTTGGGTTGAACGCTTAGGGTAAAATCAGTAAAATTGTTGGGCGCGATCGGCATTGGAGGAGTTGGAGGAATGAAGTCCTCCCAACCAACGTAATTATAATTATTAGACATCTCCAGCAAAGCCTGTCTTGAACAGGCAGGATGCCTGTTCCACAATAATTATTGGAGAGGTATATTGAACAGGGCTGGAAATGAAAGACAATGTATGAAAATTATTAATCACACCATCGAAATATTAATACAATCCGGCATCAGTATCTACAACATCACGCCCACTTTTGTCAAAATTAATTGGTAATTGATAAAAAATCAATTCAGTCGATCGGCAGGAAAAAATAATAATATCTTGTAGGGGCCGGTATAGCCTGGATATTGACTCGCAGACAGTTTATTGCTGCACTCAACCGCCTAAACCCAGTAGTTGGTTTATTTGCACCTACAGGAATTATGCAGCCCCACTATAATACTGTGCCTGCGTAAGTCCTGTATAGCAATCCTAAGTAAGTTGTGTAATTCTTGTAGGGGCAAACCCCCCGTGGTTGCCCCGCCTTGGGTGGGGTAGGCACTCTTAGCACTACCCCTACATATTTTTACAAGTGATGCGAGGATTGCTATATTTAGTTACTGGCATTGGTTGGGTGTTTTAAGCCATCTATTTAATATGATGCAATTGCCCGACCAAACCTTTAGCAAAACTTTAAGAAATTCGGCCCGAAGGTATGATTTACTAACAATTAAAAACAGTCGATCGATCAGACTGGACAATTTAACAAGGATTCCCAGGGAGCATTTTATGAAATCCATTGCTAAAAGCAGCATCCACTGGACTTACTCAGTGGCTATTTTCTGTGCCCTTTTCGCACTACAGCAACAAAAAGCTACAGCAGCAACGCTATCTAACGGCTGGAATTATGCGATCGATTCCTTCAACGACGGCGTGACAGGGCCCCAAATCGGCGGCGGCGATTTTGAATTTTACGGCATCGCCATCAAAGAAACATCAGATACAGCTTTCATCGCCATCAACTCTAATCTAAGTTTAGCAGGATATGCCGACCCACTAGCTCAAAGAGGCAACATCAACTACGGCGATTTATTCTTCAATTTTTCCGGTCAAAACTTCAATACAGCTAACGCAAACGCCAGCTTGTTTGGTATCCGCTTTGCCGAAGGAAATGACTCCGGCGTGGCGACAACAGGCGTTTACAGTAACGTTACCGCTAAAAACGTCACCCAAATCAACTCTGGCTTTAGCAATTTAAATCAATTCAATACGGTAGTTGCATCTCAAGGCGGAACCCCGTCTATGGGAGATTTATCTGCCACTGACCCCTACTTTGAACAAACAGGAAACTCGACTATTCTCAACTCAATAGCTACTGGTACAAAAGTAGGAGAAATCATTTTTTTAACACCAGCGACTTTGAGCGTCCTCGGTCTTAATTTCGCTCAGTTTAATGCAGTAGGTTCTCAAACAATTGGATTCAGTTTCAATAAATCCTCAATGCCTTCGGGGAACTATATTGCTAACTTTTTGGCGGAGTGCGCTAACGATGCGATCGCTATTCAAGGCTCATTTGAACAAGGCTCTGCTGAACCAGTACCAGAACCTGCTACTATCTTCGGTACTTTAGCCGGATTTGGGATTCTAGCCATTGGTGCAGCAAAACGAAAAATTAAGTGCAAGATTTCCTAAGTTAGGTTGGGTGTGCATTAAGGATCGCGAATTAAATAATTTACACTCTTGAAAGTGGGGAGTAGGGGGTTGGGCACTCTTAGCCCGCCCTTTCTGGACGGGCGGGACGCCCATCCCACAAGAACCATCACGCATTCTAAGTTATTTAATTCTCATTCCTAAGTACCTTAAGAATAGCTGTTATGCACACCTTACTAATAGGCGTAGTGCCTCACAAATTGCCAACAGTAGAGTAGATTATGGAGAGATAAAATGCGCCCAAACATTCCCATCTGGCCCCGCAACTTGATTGACATAACTGTAGGGATACATCAACTTTCTCCCCTCAGTATCGCTGTAACCAGTGAGTGCATTTCCCCAAGGATCTTGCACGATATAACCCTGAGAATTGTAGCCAATTACAGTAAGAATGTGACCGGCCGCCGTAAAATCTCCTGCTAAAACTACTGGCCGCCGATTCAGCAATTCCGATCGCACCTGGGCCCATGTGCGAGTCGTACTAAAACTCGTCTTAAACTCGTAGGCTTGAATCAGCGCCGAAAGCACACTGTGATCCGTTTGAGAACCCTGGCCTGCATAATCGAAACACCACTGCAACAACTCATCCTCCAACTGTCCGCCCCACTTAGAACGAAGGCCGTAATAATAAAGCACCATGGCGATCGAAGTTACGTTGCAAGTAGACCAGTCAAAACGCGGATTGTCCCGCTGCGAAAAATACGGCACGTTCAATTCCACATTGTTCGGAACCGGATCGAAAATTTTATCTCCCCGCTTGAACTGAACAAAACTAGGAAAAACATAACCTGTATTGCCAAAATTCGGCAGTTCTTCAGTCAGGGAAACTTTCAGGTGAGATCCTTCCGCACCGTAGCTGTTGACGCCGTAAACTCGACCTAAAGGCAACGTAGTTTTCTCGGTACTGCTCAGGCTAGCAGCATCTACCGGCCGTTTTTTAAACACAGTTGCTTGCAGAATTGTCATCGTCAAAGCATCCGGGTCAAAGGGAACTTCTTTGCCGTCTTTTTTAATTTTAACGTCCTGCCAATAAATAAATCCGATATTGCCGAAACCGGGAATAGATTCGGCGAGAGTTACTCGGAAATGTCCCAAAATGCAGGCATAACCAGTAATGGCATAGGTAGTGCCTAAAAGTAGGTCAGCCATTTGATCTGCAGGCAGTTTCGATGAATCTTCGGGTTTAGCTTTAATCAGAGTTGTTTGAGTTACCAAAAGTTGAGCGCTGACGTTGCTATTCGGTACGTCAGCCAGGTTAAATTTTAGGATTTGAGTACCTTTTGCCAACTGAACGTCGGGTTCAGAAAAATAGCCAAAAGTGCCGATCGGCGAAATTGCTGAATCCACAACCACCTTGAGATGCCCGTCAATAAATCCGTATTTGCTAACCGTCAAAGTCTGGCCTGCTTTGACAACAACTTTTTGCTGATTGTTGAGCCGGGAAGAATCAAGGGGAGCTACCTTAAACAAAGTGTCAGAAAGTATCTTTAAAGTCAAACCTCGTCCGACAGTTAGCGGATCGGAAGTTACGGCAATGTAAATTATTTGGCTGCCAGTAACGTTGCCTTTGCTGTCAGTTGCCCGCAACCTGAGCCACCGAGATCCAGCTATGCTAAATCCTTTAGACAAATTAACTTGCCAAGTGCTGGCCTCTTGGTTTAGCGTGACGCTTAGGGGAAATTTATCCTCAGCTATCACCTCAATTTTTGCTGTTTTTTCTCGGTCAAAAGTACCCCGAAGGACGATCGGCTGATTTACTAAAACTTCTGACGGCCCTTGATAAGTTAAATTCACAGCGGGATTAAAAGATTTGCCACCGCGGCTGAATTGCACAAAATCGGGATAAATGAAACCTGTATTGCCAAATTGCGGCAAATTTTCGGTCAGCGAGACTTTAATGTGGCTTTGTTCGATCAAGAATCCGGCAATTCCGTAAATCATTCCCGCCGGCAAGGTAATTTTTTCTTCGGGTGGCAGGCTAGCCGCATTTACCGGGCGCTTTTTAAACACAGTTGTTTTGATGATTGTCATCGTAACTGCATTTCTATCATACTCAATTCCCCTCCCGTCTCGCAAAATTTGGACGTGCAGCCAGTACAGAAATCCCGAAGTTCCTAAGTTAGGAACTGCCCGAGCAAAAGCGACTCGGAAATGGTTTTCCACGCTTGCGTAGCCGAGAAGATTGAAAGTTTCTCCTGGGTTAAATTGTAATTTCTGAGTTTGGCCTAAAGTTCCAGAATCTGCGGGGGTGAACTTTAACCAGGTCTTTTTTATCACCCACAGTAACTGCATTCCAGGCGGCGGGGTCGGCAACTCGGCGCGATCGAATATGAGAATTTTTGCGCCTTTGGTTATAAGTACGTGTTTTTCGTAGAAAAAGCCAGAGGTTCCCACCGGAGGAATTGGATTATTTAGTTGAACATTCAGATGTCCATCTTCTAACTCGTAGTCCCTAATTTGATAAATTTTACCGGCTGCTATTTCCGCTTTTTGCAGGTTGTTAAGATTGCTTGCGGGCAGTGTTCCGACTTTGAATGCGGTATCTCTGAGAGTAATTAACGTAAAAAACTGAGCGGGTGATTGAGAAGCAGGATTAACTTTGATGTTAATTGTTTGTTGGCCGATAACTTTGCCGGTCTTATCGCTTGCCCTCACCTGCAGTGTGCGAGTTCCGGCGCTATCGAATCCTTTTTCTAAACTGATGTTCCAAATGCCTCTAGAGAGATTTCTCCCTACATTCAGGGCATTGGAGCCTTCTGTTGCTGAAATCGCTGCCACTAGATTTTTGTCAAAAGTGCCAACTAAGACAGTGGGTCTATTGACCTCAATTTCTCGCGGGCCTAAGTAACTCAAAATAATGTTGTTGGTTGTCATTATATATCCCTCTACCTACTTAGTTATTCAGCTAAAGCAAGGATAACTTCTGATTTTATCAAACACAATAACCCGAACCAGGACAAAATCGCCCTTAGATTCAGCCTACGGGCGGTTAATGCCTTTTCCAGCATAAGTTTTTAATTATTGGCGGGAGTTGCCCCACAAATCTAACTTTAGACGTACAAAAAGCACCTTAACCGAATATATGCCTCGTTAAGCGGATTTGTGGTGCAAGTTTTAAGGGAAGGAATTTAGTGCGAGTCGGTTGTTTCCCCCTGTACCCTTGACCCATCACTGGCTGAGTCAATCGATTGCGCGATTTTAGATTTTAGATTTTAGATTTTAGAATTGACTTGCGCGAGATGAATCCGGGGGCTTGTATCCTGGATGCTTTCGGTCAATCGATTGCGCGATTTTAGATTTTAGATTTTAGATTTTAGAATTGACTTGCGCGAGATGAATCCGGGGGCTTG
>NZ_JAUBTV010000089.1:28552-28652 GCF_036705145.1 Microcoleus sp. B5-D4
TATCCTGGATGCTTTCGGTCAGGACTTAGGATCGCGAATTAAATAACTTACAATTTTAATTGTTATTGTGGGATGGGCGTCCCGCCCGTCCTTTTTGGAC
>NZ_JAUBTV010000090.1:0-12454 GCF_036705145.1 Microcoleus sp. B5-D4
GAATTTAACAGGCTTCTCAATTCACATATCATTTTCAGTCTTTTTTGTCAAGTCATAATACTGAACCGACGCCCTAGCTGGCGAGGGAGACAAAGAAGCTATTTTTTGCTTATCTCCTCAGTGTTTGTTTGGCAATTCCCAATTTACAAATATTAACTCTCCCTTATTAATTATGCGTATCCGAGACGAAGGTATCGGTATCCCAGAAACCGAAGTAGGGAAAATATTTGAAATGTTTTACCGATGCAAGAATACTGGAAAGATTAAAGGTAACGGTTTGGGATTAACAATTGTTAAAAAAGCTGTGGAATTGCAAGGAGGGGCGATAGCCTGCGAAAGCAAAATGGGCGTGGGTACAACCTTCACAGTCGCCCTTCCTTACGTTGCCCTTTCCTGTAAGACTCAACGAGAAACAACTTAAATCCCACTACAAAGACTAATCAAAGTGTTGCAAAATCCACTCCACCGCCGTCGCTAAACTTGCTGTAATAAAATCAGGTTTAGTATGATGCTGATACTCCCCACTCAACACACTTTCTCCGTAACCAGTCTGCACCAAAATGCCAGTACAGCCGGCATTGTGAGCCATATCAACATCAGTCGCTTTATCCCCCACCATAAAACTATTTCGCAAATCCAAATCGTATTCCCAAGCCGCCGCTACCAACATCCCTGTATTTGGTTTTCGCCAAGTCGAATACCGCGTAAATTCGGGGTTTGTTCCGCCTTCTGCTGCGCTTAAATAAGGACAGTAATAAAGAGCATCTAACCTCGCTCCGGCTTCATTTTCTAATAACTGACAAAGGCGTTTGTGCAAAGCTTCTATGTGGCTAATCGGATTATAATCCCTCGCTGGGCCCGATTGATTGGAAACCAAACAGCAAAATATTTGTTGGTCATTTAAACGGCGTACAGCTTGGGCTATTCCGGGGATTAAATGCAAATCTTCTACTTTGTGGATGTAGCCCACTTCGATATTGAGAACGCCATCTCTGTCAAGAAATACTGCTCGTTTCATTGTTGTATTGTTGCTTGAAAATTGGGTTTAGGGTGAGGATGCGGCAGTGTTCGTTGGTGTTAACTTAAGCCTAACAACCTTTGTATCTATCGTTTATATTCGAGTCTAGATCCCCCTAAATCCCCGTTAAGAAGGGGAGTAGGGGTTGACTTTGAGTGTTCCAGTCCTCCTCTTTTTCCGCTTGGGATTTTGACTACTCTTGTCCCCCCTTATTAAGGGGGGTTAGGGGGGATCGGGAAGACTGGACAAGGAAGACTATAGCCTGGCACAGCGAAAATCTAGGTACGATCGTCATTCTAAAATAGATTGTTTTTCCAGCCATTCGCGGAAACTATCATGATACAAACTATAACAAATTTCTCCTCCAATTTCTTGTTTATTTAAGAACTCGATCCAAGTGTCTAACACTTTTTCAACATCGTATTCATCCCGATCAATTATATTGGCGATCGCACTTACAGACAAACCTGTTTGGAATCGTACCAAAACATTCAGCACAGACAAGTCAACTGCCGATAAAGCATCACCTCTCATCCGCAGCCAGTGGTTTTGATAATACGCTGCTAAACCGGAAGGAAGTTCAGAGAGAAGTGAGGACTCCCCCAGATTAGCATCGGGGTGTGGATTCTCGTTAATGGCAGGTAACATCTGACTCAGATACATAAAATTGTTTTCGCTGACAGTGGCGAGTTGTTGGCAGAATTCGGGTTGAGTCAAATCCGGTGCGGTTGATAGGTATTGCTGAATGTAGTTAAGGACATCTTCCCGATTTTGGGCGGGATAATCTCTTAAATCGAGTGTTTGAGAGGGGGTTTCAATTAACAAACCGGATTTCTCTCTCAAAAACGGGCGGCGGGCGAGGATAAAATAAGTACGATCGCCCAAATATCTCGGCAGATAAAACAGATTTGAGCTGGGAGGCTGACTCGTGCGGGCGATCGCGTCTACAGAATCAATGACTATTATCAACTTTTGGCGATGACGTACCGTCTCGCAAGCTACGACTAATTTATCGCTAATTTGCTGAAGCAACAAAGACAGAAACCAACTCCCATCATCGGATTCGAGATTTTGAAGTTGAGATTTGAGCTTGACAATTTCGGATGTTTCCCCATTGGCGGCAAGGTATTTGTCAATCAGTTGAGTGCAGACTGAAGCGAGAAAATCTTCAGCTCGATTTTTGCCTTCAACTCCAGCGTTGTAATAGATACTGCGAGGATGGGCCCTGACATATTGGGCGAGGATGGAACTTTTGCCGCAGCCGGGAGTGCCGACAATTGTGAAATAACCGCGGCTGTGGGAGCTCAGAAAGTCGGAAATGGCAGAAAAAACAAATTGGCGTCCTGTAAAATTCTCGGTTTTTTCTCGCAGGAGTTGCTGAAATTCTTTTGGGTAAGCAGCGGTAGAGATGGGAGTTGAGAGAGGTGAGGAATTCATGTTAGTGCCTCCATCCCTTCTAGCCGCAGGAAATATACGCGGCCGGATTCGTCGCCTGCCACAATTGTTACTCCATCGGGGGCGATGGCGCAAGATGCGATCGGATTGTCGCTCATGAAACTAGCAATGATATTTCCAGTGGTTAAATCCCAGACTTTGAGGGTGTCTCTGGAACCAGAAATCGCCCGCTTGCCATCAGCGGTGACAGCGACTAATTTTACCCAGTCGCTGTGACCTGTGAGAGTAAACTCTTCCTTTTCAGTGGTTAAATCCCAGACTTTGAGGGTGTTATCATATGAACTAAAAATTGCCCGCTTGCCATCAGCAGTGATGGCTACTGAATTTACCGAGTAGCTGTGACCATTGAGAGTAAACAGCTCCTTTTCAGTGGTTAAATCCCAGACTTTAAGGGTGTTGTCTCTGGAACCAGAAATCGCCCGCTTGCCATCAGCAGTGACAGCAACTGCATTTATCGACTGGCTGTGACTTTTGAGAGTAAACTGTTCCTTTCCAGTGGTTAAATCCCAGACTTTGAGGGTGTTGTCTGTGGAACCAGAAATCGCCCGTTTGCCGTCGGGGGTGACAGCAACTGCATTTACCAAGTCGCTATGACCTTTGAGAGTAAACTGTTCCTTTCCAATTGTTAAATCCCAGACTTTGAGGGTGTTGTCCCACGAACCAGAAATTGCCCGCTTGCTATCAGCAGTGACGGCTACTACATATACTGAGTGGCTATGACCTTTGAGAGTAAACTGTTCCTTTCCAGTGGTTAAATCCCAGACTTTGAGGGTGTCTCTGGAACCAGAAATCACCCGCTTGCCATCAGCACTGACGCCTACTACATATACCCAGTCGCTGTGACCTTTGAGAGTAAATTTTTCCTTTCCAGTTGTTAAATCCCAGACTTTGAGGGTGTTGTCCCACGAACCAGAAATTGCCCGCTTGCTATCAGCAGTGACGGTGACTGCATTTACTGAGTCGCTGTGACCTTCGAGGGTGCGTAGTAGTCCACTCCAAGGGGGAGTAAAACACGGTGTCAAAGGACGCAACCAAGCTGCGGCATTTTCCTGCTTGGCTACCTCCAGCATTGCCTGAATTGCCGGAATATTAAAGTCAAGTAAGCGATCTAACAATTGCCCTGCCAGTTGGGTATTATCTCGCTCCAAAATATCGGCTGAAATCCACAGTACCACTTGAATCAAGTTCAGGGCTTTCGCTTTTTCTCGGTACTCAGGGTGAGTTACTACTTCTGAATTGTCAACTAAATTAAAATCATCAATAAGTGCCTGCACCCCAAACTCAGGATGCTGAATCTTTGCCATCAGAAAGTTAAAATCAGTCAGTTTTTGATAATACTTTTCTAAATAGCCTGACTTGACATAATTTGGCAGTAAGCTGCCCAGATAAGCACGTTGATAGGAAAGTGGTTTGGCAGCTAACTTGTCAGCAAATTCTCCCATCTCACGCCATCCCCTCTTCTAAATACTCAGTAATCCCTTCTAGTCGCAGGAAATATACGCGGCCCGATGCGTCGCCTGCCACAATTGTGAGTCCATCGGGTGCAATAGCACAACAGGCGATCGGGCTTTCACCCGTGAAACTCGCAATGACACTTCCACTCAACAAATCCCAGACTTTGAGGGTTTTGTCAAATGAACCAGAAATCGCTCGCTTGCCATCAGTAGTGACGGCTACTGCATTGATCAAGTAGGTGTGACCATTGAGAGTAAACAGTTCGTTTCCAGTTGTTAAATCCCAGACTTTGAGGGTGTTGTCTCTTGAACCAGAAATCACCCGCTTGTCCTCAGCAGTGACGGCTACTGCATTTACGGAGTTGCTGTGACCATTGAGAGTAAACAGTTCGTTTCCAGTTGTTAAATCCCAGACTTTGAGGGCTTTGTCATCTGAACCAGAAATTGCCCGTTTGCCATCACCAGTGACGGCTACTGCTTTTACCAAGTATCTGTGACCCTTGAGAGTAAAAAGTTCGTTTCTAGTTGTTAAATCCCAGACTTTGAGGGTGTTGTCATCTGAACCAGAAATCGCCAGCTTGCCATCACCAGTGACGGCTACTGCTGTTACCGAGCCACTATGACCCTTGAGAGCAAAAAGTTCCTTTCGAGTTGTTAAATCCCAGACCTTCAGGGTTTTGTCATATGAACAAGAAATCGCCAGCTTGCCATCATCAGTGACGGCTACTGCATTTATCGAGCCACTGTGACCCTTGAGAGTAAACAGTTCGTTTCTAGTTGTTAAATCCCAGATTTTGAGGGTGTTGTCATTTGAGCCAGAAATAGCCCATTTGCCATCAGCAGTGACAGCTACTGCATGTACCGAGTCGCTGTGACCATTGGGAATAAACTGTTCATCTCCAGTTGTTAAATCCCACACCTTGAGGGTTGTGTCTCTTGAACCAGAAATCGCCCGCTTGCCATCAGCAGTGACGGCTACTGCTGTTACCCATTCACTGTGACCATTGAGAGTAAACAGTTCGTTTCCAGTTGTTAAATCCCAGACTTTGAGGGTTTTGTCCAATGAACCAGAAATTGCCCGCTTCCCATCAGCACTGACGGCTACTGCTGTTACCGATTCACTGTGACCATTGAGAGTAAACAGTTCGTTTACCGAATCACTGTCACTAAGAGTAAACAGTTCGTTTCTAGTTGTTAAATCCCAGACTTTAAGGGTGTTGTCATCTCCGCCAGAAATCGCCCACTTCCCATCAGCACTGAAGGCTACTGCATTTACCGAGTAGGAGTGACTCCGATTGGCAGCAAACAATACATTTCCAGTTGTTAAATCCCAGACCATGAGAATGCTGCCATATGAACCAGAAATCGCCCGCTTGCCATCAGCACTGACGGCTACTGCATTTACGAAGCTTGCCGAGTTTCTCCAACCATAGATATAGAGGGTCAACTCTTCCTTTCCAGTTGTTAAATCCCAGACTTTAAGGGTGTTGTCATCTGAACTAGAAATCGCCCGCTTGCCATCAGCAGTGACGGCTAATGGGACTGAGTAGCTGTGGTCATTGAAAGTAAACTCTTCCTTTCCAGTTGTTAAATCCCAAACTTTGAGGGTTTTGTCATATGAACCAGAAATCGCCCGCTTCCCATCACTGCTGATGGCTACTACATGGACTGAGTAGCTGTGACCATTGAAAGTAAACAGTTCCTTTCCAGTTGTTAAATCCCAGACCTTGAGGGTTTTGTCATATGAACCAGAAATCGCCCGCTTCCCATCAGCACTGACGGCTACTGCATGAACCGAATCGCCATGACCTTCTAGGGTGCGTAGCAATCCTCTGCGAGAGGAAGTTAAACAGGGTGTCAAAGGACGCAACCAAGTTGCAGCTTTCCACTGTTGGGCTACCTCTAGCATTGCCTGAATTGCTGGAATGTTAAAGTGCAACAAGCGCCCTAACAATTGCCCTGCCAGTTGCGTCTTATCTCCATCCAAAATATCGGCTGACATCCACAGTACCCTTTGAATCAAGTTCAGGGCTTTCGCTGTTTCTGAGTTGTATTCTGGGTGAGTTACTGCTTCTGAATCGTCAACCAAATTGAAATCATCAATAAGTGCCTGCAACCCAAACTCAGGATGCTGAATCTTTGCCATCAGAAAGTTAAAATCAGTCAGTTTTTGATAATACTTTTCTAAATTCCCTGACTTGACATAATTTGGCAGTAAGCTCCCCAGATAAGCACGTTGATAGGAAAGTGGTTTGGCCGCTAACTTGTCAGCAAATTCTCCCATCTCACGCCATCCCCTTTTCTAAATACTCAGCAATCCGTTGATTTACTTCCCGAAAAATTCTCCGATTTGAATCCATCTCCCGTTTGGTTTTCAGAAAGTCAAGGAAACTAGCATGATAGATGGTATAGCAGATTTCTTTCTCTACATTTTGCTTTTTCAAATACTCCACCCACTCATCTTCTAAAATCTGTGCCACCTCGCATTCATCCACCTCGGCAATTCCAGCAATCATCTCGCAGGGAATCGGCGTTCCAATCTCTAGTAAAATATACAAGACATTCTCCATCAATTGCCCGGCCTTAGCTTCCATCCCCATCCGCACCCAATGATTTTGATAATAATCTTGCAGCCCATCGGGCAATTCCTGTAAATTCAGGTCATTGTAATCGCCCTTAGCAATTGCAGGCAAAACATACCGCAAATACATAAAATTGTTTTCGCTTTTGTTTGCCACTTGCTCGACAAAATTTATATCAGGGATGCGGCGGGTTTGAATCCATTTTCTGAGTCCATTTTGATACTCATAATCGCTGTTGATAACAAATCGAATATATTCTTTAATATCCTCCTGATTATCATTAACATACTTGCTATTTCTTAAATCTAACTCTTTTACCGGAACTCCCGGCGATACAGATAGCCGCTTTCTGCCGAGGTTATAGGGTCGCCTCGTCAGTAAAAAATATATGTTATTGGGCAGAGTTGTAGGTAAATGTAAAAGATTTTCTCCCGCTTCTTGTTCAACTTCATCCAGTGCATCAATTGCAATTACCAAACGATCGCCAGCCGTGAGTTTTCCCGCCACCTGTGCCAGTAAAGTTGGTAAATCGGCGTCTTCTGATTTTGGCAATTGATAGCGGTCAATTAATTGGCGGCGAATGCTCTTCAAAAACAATTCTGGTCTGTTGCGCCGTTCGACGAGAATATTGAAATAGCAGGGAGATTTATGTTCCCAGACGTATTTGGCAACGATCGAACTTTTCCCCATTCCCGCATCCCCGATAATTGTAAAATAACCGTGAGGATTGTCGGTGATAAATTGCTCAAAAGTCTCAAAAACAAATCCGCGCCCGCAAAACCTGCGAATTTTTTCTTCTATTAACGATATAAATTCTTCAGGGTAGGGGGCAACTACTGGTTGTGATGGTTGATAATACTTCTGTTTTAATTTAGTATGCAGAATCCTCGACTTACCTGCACCTTGGTGGTTATCAAGTTCTGGAAAACTGGCTGAAAACTTCCTGTAAATCTCTCCCATCCGCTGTTTTACAGTAGGTTCTGATATGCTTAATGTTAATGAAAGCTCGGTCTGATTTAGGGGTACTCTTTCACGAGAGAAGAGTGCTAATAATGTTTCTGTTTGTTCCATAGATAATTCATGTCTCCCAGATTCGCCTGTAAGGAATTCTTGCCAATCCATCTAGGTTAACCCCCAATATAACTTTATTACAACTTACGCGTCATGCACTTAAATCATCCTGAGCCTTGCCAAGGATCTCTTAGACGGCTGGAATGCTTCCCAGTCCTGATTCTTGCGAAGGATAGGGACTCTGCATGACAGTAGTTTAATTATACCTTGACTATACTTTGATTATACCGACCTCTAATAGACCTAAGTTTATACCTCTGGTCAACTTCACTCAATTAAAGTGATGCGATGATTTGATCAGAACACAGACAAGCAGTTATTGATAAACAAGAGAGGTCAGTCAAATGAATTTTAAATTATTCGGAAACTCGCACGGTGACGAAGATTTTAGCGAAATCGATGAAATAGGCAAAATAGGTATAAAACTTATTGGCAAAATTGCCGATGAGCTAAGTTATACCCGCACGTCTGCCGGTCGAAACTGTCTGTTAATTGTCAAATATTTTCAGCCCGGTATAGTATCACCCGAACCTAGCACTCAAGCGGATTTTTTTAAGCGTGCAATCGACGTTTTACATAGCTTTAACTGGCTTCAAGAGCAACGAACTCCCCAATCCGATCGAAGTTATAACCAGCCTCTTCACAAGATAAAGCTTCAAGTAAGTAGCGATCTCAAGGCTGTTACTCAAGTTTTATGGTGGGTTGAGCAGTTTTTTTTAGAGCTTCTACCCATTCCCGAAACAGTTTTGCAGCTTTGTAAACTTGCTGCGATCGAGGGTTTTGCCCATGCGGTTCGCCACGCCCACACAAATCGGTCAGTAGAAAATCCGAAAATCGAGCTGGCGATCGCAGTATTTAACGAACGCCTAGAGATCGAAATATGGGATTGGGGAAAGCCTTTTGACCTCAAGACTAAGCTGAAAGAAGAATTGCCAGAAAAAAATCTGTTTAGTTGGAACGACTTGGGCTTTACTCTTCACTAAAGCTGTTCGGAAATGGCCAGCTTTAAATTTACAAGAAAAAGAAACTTTTTTGTGATGATTACTGATACTACTCCCAAGATTCTCGTTGTGGATGATGACGCTTCCATCCGCACTCTAGTTCATCGCTTTTTAAATCAGAAATATCAAGTAGATTCGGCAGCAGATGGCGAGACGGCTTTAGAATTGTTTGAGAAATTAAAGCCACTGCTAGTCGTTCTCGATTGGAATTTACCAGATACTACAGGTTATCACCTCTGCCAGGAAATGCAGCGCCGTACTAATGTTTTTGTGATCATGCTAAGCAGTCGCACAGACGAAGCTGATAAACTTAAAGTCCTGTCTGCAGGTGCTGATGACTATATCTGTAAACCCTTTGGTTTGGCAGAGTTGGCAATTCGTATAGAAGTTGTGTTGAGACGGATGAGGCCTGTCACTCCATCACGTATTGTATTCGATCAATTTGCGATCGATTCAGGGCGCCGGGAAGCAACACTCAACGATCGCATTGTCAAGTTAACAACCTTGGAATTTAAGATCTTGTATTTTTTGGCAAGTCATTCCGGTCAATCTTGGAGTCGCCAACAGCTAATCGAAAAAATCTGGGGGTGGAACTGCAATGACACAGGAGAAGAGAACGTTGTTAGCGTACATATCGGCCAGATTCGCAAGAAAATGATTCAAGTTGATGCTAATGCGTCGCAGTTTATTAAAACAATTCGGGGTTACGGTTACAGGTTCGATCCGCCCTCGCGCACTACAATGGCAATTTCCTAAGCTCAGCACTTTCGATATTGTATAATTGAATTAAATCGATAGCCCATGAGGTACTAAAATGCCTTCTCCATTTCCAGGGATGAACCCTTATTTAGAAAATCCCGAATTTTGGCCCGAAGTACACCACCGTTTGATCGTTGCAATCGCCGATGACATAGAGCAAAATCTCAGTCAGCAATATCGAGTGGCGATCGAAAAACGCACTTATATGAGCGGTGGGGAAGACTCTGTTGATATAGCGATTCCCGATGTATCTGTAGTCGCTGCAAGGACAACAACCCAGACACAATCAGCAGTGATGACTTTACCGCCCCGCACCGAATTTGTAACAGTAACTCTGCCAATTTCTGAAGAATGCAGGGAAGGTTATTTAGAAATTACAGAGGTAACAACTGGCAGGGTGGTGACAGTCATTGAAATTTTGTCTCCCGCTAACAAACGTGCCGGTGAAGGAAGAACTGCTTACCTTAACAAGCGGCAGAAAGTTTTAGGAACTCTCACGCATTTGGTAGAGATAGATTTGCTCAGAAGCGGAAAATATCTGCCGTTTACCAGCGAAATTCCGCAGACAGATTACCGAATCTCGATCGCCAAATCAAATCAGCGGCCGCAAGCGCAATTATATGCTTTTAATCTTAGAGATGAAATTCCCGTGTTTAGCATTCCTTTGCAGTCAGGAGATGCAGAACCGGAGTTGAATTTACAGAGTTTGTTAATGGGGGTTTACGATCGCGCCCGATTTGATTTAACATTAAACTACGATCGGGAACCTGTACCCCGTTTCAAGGAAGAAGATAGAGTTTGGGCTGATGAATTGCTGCGAGAAATAGGCAGGCGGTAAATTACAGCGCTTTTAGGGTGAGTAATATCATGTCTGGGCAATTACCCTAATAAAGAATGTTTGTAGTGAGAACCTTAGTCCTTTTTGGGCTGGGAACCAGCTCAAAAAGAGAGGACTAAAGTCCTTACTACGAACCTTGGTTTTTAGCCGCCCCAAACCTTCTTCAAAACATCTTGAGGAGAGATGTCCGCCATTTTGCCAGTAGGAGATTTAATGCCCAAAAATCGATCGCTCTTTGGCAACAATTTCGCCGGTTCAGTCGGGCCAAACAAAGCTATTGTATAAGTTTGAACCGCCACAGCTAAGTGCATGGGCGCACTGTCAGTACATATCATCAAATTAGCAGCAGCAATAGTGGCAGCCAACTTGCCGACATCATCCGGCGAGATAACTTTTACTTTTGGACATAACTCGACTAACTTTGTCACGAACTCTGCATCTTCGGGGCCTTTCACAACAACAACTGGCAAATTCGGCTGCCGCTGCTGACAATCTTCAATTATTTGCTTCCAGTTGTCTGTAGGGTAAATTTTGTCAATACCTTTAGACACAGCTAATTGACTGGAACCGCCGTGAATTAGAATGTAGCCGCTTTCTTTTACCCCCAACCGCTGCTGTTCGGCTTCCGCCCACTGAATGTCCTGTTTTGGTACATTAATTGCGATCGCCGGACAAGGATTTGTAATGTTAAATCCTTGCAGCAAATCGTGGTACATTGAAGCCGCGTACTGTTCAGTTTTCAGCGGTACCGCAGCGGTGAGAAATCGAGCGCCATTGGTTCCCGAATAGCCAACTCTCTGCGGAATGCCGGTCAGCCACAGCAGCAGCCCTACAGTCCACCGCTGGCCTAGGGAAATAACTGCTTCGTATTCGCGATCGCGAATTACGCCCAGTAAATTGCCCAAATCTGCCATAGCGTTGCGGTCTTTGAAATTGTACGTCAAGACTTCTTTGACCGACTTGCAGACTCGGTAAGCACCCTTTGCCCTCGGTTCCACGATGACATCAATTTGCGCGTCGGGATAAGACTGCTTGAGGTCATCAAGAGTGGGGAAAAATAAAATTTGGTCGCCAATCCCGCCAGGGACAAGTGCTAGTATTCGCATCATAAACGATCGGGCTATTATTGATCGAGGTAGCTCTCAGAGATCGGCTCTCAACTATCAGCTTATAGTATTTCTAGACCTTAAAAGCTACTGGCTGACAGCTAAACAACTGACTCAAAAGTACAGGACGCTCTTATTATATATATCTAGTTGGGTTAAAAACGGTTAGTAAATGCACTTATTAATTCCTGCAGCGGGTTCGGGGCGACGGATGGGGAGTCAGCGGAACAAACTGCTGCTGACTTTGCTCTCTAAACCTTTGCTGAGTTGGACTTTGGCTGCGGCTGAAGCTTCGCAGCACATTAGCTGGATTGGCATCATGGGCCAGCCAGACGATTTTCCTGATTTTAAAGCAATTCTGAGCGATTTATCTTTGGTTAAGCCCGTGGAACTGATTCAAGGAGGCGCCACCAGGCAAGAGTCAGTTTACAACGGTTTGCAAGCTTTGCCGCCCAATGCCGATCGAGTGTTGATTCACGACGGCGCGAGGTGTTTGGCAACTGCTGAATTGTTCGATCGATCTGCAGAGGCCCTCTTGACCTGTCCGGGCTTGATTGTCGCCATCCCGGTCAAGGATACGATTAAGGTCGTAGATGAGCGTCGGATCGTGCGAGACACCCCTGACAGAAGCAATTTGTGGGCGGCCCAGACTCCCCAAGGATTTGAAGTGAAATTGTTAAAGCAGTGTCACGAAGAAGGGCGACAAAAAGGTTGGGAAGTTACAGACGATGCGGCTTTGTTTGAAAAATGCGGTTTACCAGTGCAAATTGTGGAGGGAGAAGAGACGAATTTGAAAGTCACAACTCCCGTTGATTTAGCACTAGCGGAATTTATTTTGCGACAGAGAACAGATCCGAGTAAATAGAATGTGTTGAGTATTTTTAAGAACGGGCTCTCCGGCCCGTTCCACAATCAAAAATTTGTTAGTTGTGGAACAGGCATCTTGCCTGTTCAATGTTCAATAATCTGTTAGTTGTGGAACAGGCATCTTGCCTGTTCAATGTTCAATAATCTGTTAGTTGTGGAACAGGCATCTTGCCTGTTCAAGAAAAATTTGTTAGTTGTGGAACAGGCATCTTGCCTGTTCAAGAAAAATCTGTTAGTTGTGGAACAGGCATCTTGCCTGTTCAAGAAAAATTTGTTAGTTGTGGAACAGGCATCTTGCCTGTT
>NZ_JAUBTV010000090.1:12554-27986 GCF_036705145.1 Microcoleus sp. B5-D4
AACAGGCATCTTGCCTGTTCAAGAAAAATTTGTTAGTTGTGGAACAGGCATCTTGCCTGTTCAAGAAAAATTTGTTAGTTGTGGAACAGGCATCTTGCCTGTTCCTTATGTTATCTTAAAAATATCATATCTGGAAGTAAAAAATATGATTTCTGTTGCACCGATCGCACCACCGTTACTCATAGGCGAAAAGCGAGTATTGTTGAGAAATATTACTTGGCAGGGTTATCAACAACTGCTACAGATTTTAGGCGATAACCGAGCGGCTACATTGATATTCGACCGGGGAATTTTAGAAATTACCATGCCTTTAGAAGAACACGAATTTTCAGCACGCTTAATCGAACGACTGATTATTATTTTGGCTGTAGAGCTAGGTTTAAAAATCAAAACAATGGGTTCGACAACCTTGGATCGATCGGACTTAGAGCGCGGTGCAGAACCAGATAATGCCTATTACATCCAAAATCAGCCCCTCGTAGCCGGTCGTACAGTAGATATAGCCACAGATCCAGCACCCGATTTAGTAGTGGAAATAGATATCACCCATACCGATATTAACAAGCCTGCTCTCTACGCCAGTATGGGAGTACGAGAGTTTTGGCGGTACAATGGTAGAGAATGGCGAATTTATAAGCTAGAGAACGATGAGTATTTAGAAGTATCTGTCAGCCCCACTTTTCCGATCGTTCCCAAGGAAAAGCTCTACGAATTCTTGGCAGCAGCGCAGCTAGATGAAGTAGAAGCGGAGGTGAATTTCCGCAACTGGGTGAGAGAGATGACAAATATTAATAACACAAGTGGAGGATGAAAGCAATGGAATATAGCGGTACATGGCGGATCGCAGAGATGGCAATGTGGGATAGTGATTATTTGGACATGGAAGTTGAAGCCTATATCGAGATTGATGAAACAGGTTCAGGAGAATTTCAATTCGGTTTAGTATCAGGTGAAATTGACGGCGAAGTCATAAAAGATGGAAAGGATCAGCGATTTGAGTTTACATGGGACGGTAATGATGAGAACGATCCTGCATTTGGTAGCGGTTGGCTAAAATTAAAGGATAAAAACTTGGTAGATGGTCGAATCAAATTCCACCAAGGCGACAGTTCTAGTCTTGTAGCTAAGCGCATGAAATAAGAGACCTCTTGCAAAAATAGCTGGGACGGGCTCTCCGGCCCGTCCCACAAAAAGTTTTTTCTCTTGTGGGATGGGCCGGAGAGCCCGTCCGAAAATTTGATCGAAAGGACTTTTGCAAGAAGTCTAAGAAATCAGCGATCGTACTATTTTAGGCCATTTTTGTTACCGCAGATGAACGCAGATGAACGCAGATAAAATCCCATCCGCGTTCATCTGTGTCCATCCGCTGATATCGCGGTAACAAAATCCCCATCTAACCAATAACCAATAACAACTGACTCAGGTTTCTCATGAAGGATTAATCGGAAACTCACCCTCACTATCAACCTCTGGAGCACTTTTAACTAAATCCAAAAACGCAAACACCGCCGGAATTAACAGCCCATCCCGCAAAACAGCCACCCCGATTACCCTCTCAAAATCCGACGGTAAACTGCAAACTTTCACCGAAGACGGTATCGGTTCCGCGGCCAAACGAGGCAGAATAGCTGCACCCAAACCTTGCATCACCATACTGACAATAGTTGAATCTTCGCTGAGTTCGTAACCGATATTTATGGGAAAGTCCGCAGTTGTCAAATACTTGCGAAGCGGTATCGAACAAGCATTTTCAATCGGCTGCAAAATCAGCGGATAATTCGCTAATTCTTTCCAGGTAATTTTAGCACTTTTACATTGCGCCTTCGGCGGCAGCAAAACCAGATATTTATCCCGCAAAATTTCCCTCGTTTCAAATTCATCGGAGATGGGAAGAGAGACAAAGCCGATGTCTGCTTTGCCCGATCGCAAAGCTTCTTCTACAGCTTGAGTATAATAAACTTCGGTAATGCTGACCGTAATTTTGGGAAAGCAACTGCGAAATTTAGCAATAATACCCGGTAGGATATGAGTGGCGACACTCCGAAAAGTAACTATCCGTACCTGGCCTCCCTGCAAACCTTTTTCCAAATCCGCTTCTTTTACCATCATTTCTAAGGCGCAGGCTATTTGACGCCCGTGACTCACTACCCTTTCCCCCACCGGCGTCAGTTGAGCACCGTGTCGCCCCCGGTGGAACAGTTGCACTCCCAATTCTGTTTCTAAAGAGGCGATGGCGTGGCTGACGGCGGATTGGGACAGTTCCAATTGCAAAGCCGCCTCGCTAAAGTTTTCACACTCTGCTACGGCTATCAAAGCCTGAATTTGAGAGAGTTTCATCCGCCGCGTATTGATTTCATTCATAGCCTTTTTGCCCGATCGTCAATCTATCTATTTTATTCATACAATCTATGCAAGCAATGATTTGATTGTCAATCACCAAAGAGTTAAGGTGAATTTATTAGATAACAGATTGACTTTCACAGGAATTGCACGCCAACAATAGTGGGCTGTTATTGCGCTGAAAATATTACAATGTTAAGCATTTATTGTAATCTTATTAGTGCAAATCTTGTGGAAAATATAAGTTGAAGGTGTGGGCTATGTCTACTTGCAAAAATCCAATCGATACCCCAAGCATCCAAATTTTTTCGATTACCGATCGAGCTAACCCATCCGAAAAACATAAAGGGCTATCTCTCTTTTCAGCTATAAAAAAAATTGGGCAGTTTTTGCTCTACCTCATTTCGAGTGAGGACGAACTGAGAATTTGGCAGACGTGCGATCGCTATGGTAACACTTGGTGGCACGGTTGCGATCGGGCTACAGGTCGCTCTACCTGTGTGGCGACGGATGATGAAATGCGCGCTTGGATCGATCGGCGTTATTGCCAATAGTAGTGTGTGGGTTGCGTGGAAATGAAGTGAAATACAGTTCTCGATTACCAATTAGCAATTACCAAGTAGCAATTACCAATTACCAAGTAGGAGATGCTATGCTTCAAATATCTTCCGAATGTGCAGCGCCCGTTAGCGGAGCCCTCGAAGAGGATCGCATTATTCTGATGAAAAACGAGGTATACAGATTGCCTCAAACTCATCGAAAAATTCAAGTTTTGTCAGGAATTGCTTGGATCACGCTTGACCAACAGGACATCATCTTGCAAAGTTCTGAAAAAGTATCGCTTCCACCCAGCAAAAACTTTGCTGTCATATCCGCTCTCAACAATATGCCGCTGATTATGGCCGTCTGGCAAGACAAAAACTCAGTCATGGGATTTGAGATTTGAGATTTGAGATTTTGGATTGAAGAATTGGGAACGACTGATTGTGTATGGGTTTGAAGCACGGGTCTACAGTTGCCTTCTTTTTTGAAACTGGTATCAGAACCTAGAGATTGAGAAAAAATTCGGCAGGAACACCCCAAAAAGCTCTATCTTAATAGTTATCACTTAGCTATTGGAGGACTCGATCGGTGCACCGCCGCTCTTACCACTTCAGCTATCTCGCAGCTATAAGTATTGTCTTATCGCCCGCACTCAGCTTGCTGGCAATTTCAGACGCCCGCGCTTATGCCCCAATTATAAATGCGAGGCGCGCCCAAGCGAGCGATTCCCTACGGGATAGCTTCGCTTCACGCGCTCAGGCAACAGACCCCAAAACGCAAGCAGACCAACTTTTTGAAACAGGAGTAAAACAGCACCGCGAGGGTTTGTTTCGAGAAGCAATCGAGACTTTTGAGCAAGTTTTGGCAATCCGCAAGCAACTAGGCGACCAAGCGGGAATCGGAGAAACCCTCAACAATATGGGGGAAGTTTATGGCGAAATGGGTTTGAGGCCCAAAGCTTTGGAAGTTCTGCAGCAAGCTTTAGTCATTCACCGAGAAATCAGCGGAGGGCGTCGTATCGCGCGCACTCTCAATCTCATCGGTTTCGTCAACCGGATTGGGGACAATTTTTCCGAAGCGATGAAACTGCACCAAGAAGCTTTGGAACTTGCCAAAACTACCGACGACCAAATTGAAATTGGAGAATCCCTCCACAACATCGCGGCCGTGTACGCAGAACAGGTCAATTACGCCAAGGCGATCGAATTTTACCAGCAAGCGCGGACGATTCGCACGGCCGCCGGCGATAAACGCGATTTAGGCCGTACCCTCAATAATATGGGCGGCGTCTACTACAACATCGGCGACTTTAATAGAGCGATGGAATTTTACCACCAAGCTTTAGCAATTCGCCGGGAAATCGGAGACCGGGCTGGCGTCGGCCGCCTCCTCAACAACATGGCACTTACCTCCCGCAAACTCGGCAAAGATACTCAAGCGCTGATATATTTTCAGCAAGCAATACCGATGTTAGAAGCAATCGGCGACAAGACAAGTATCGGACGCTTGCTCAACAATATGGGCGCAATTCATGAAAGTCTCGGTCAAAATGCTCAAGCTCTCGAATCCTACGAGGAAGCTTTAAAAATTGCTCGTGAGGGCGGTGACAAAGCCGGAGAAACTACAGCGATGGAGGGCATTAAGCGATTGTCTTCCAGTCAGCTTGTACCGCAATAATGACTGTGAGTTGCTAGAACAATCAATCAATATAAGCTATGTATATCCGTACCGAAAAGCCAGAAGATGTAGAAGCTGTTCGCAACATTAACATTGCGGCATTCGGGCGAGAAAATGAGGCTAATCTAGTCGATCGATTGCGGGGAATTGCATCTACATTTTCCTTCGTTGCGGTAGAATCCGATCGCATTGTCGGACACATTTTCTTCAGTCCAGTTGCCGTCGCAGGAAAATGTTCTAGGCATTTGTCGATTCTAGGGTTGGCGCCAGTCGCAGTTCTACCCAACTATCAGCGGCAAGGTATAGGAACGCTGCTGATTCGGGAAGGTTTAAAAGAGTGCGGGCGATCGGGATTTCAGGCAGTAGTTGTGCTTGGTCATCCAGATTTTTATCCGCGTTTTGGGTTTATTCCTGCTAGTAGAAAGAGCTTAAAATGTGAATATGATGTTCCCGATGAAGCATTTATGGTATTGGAGTTAGAAAGCGGAGCCTTGCAGGATTGCAGCGGAACGGTGAAGTATCGATCGGAGTTTAGTCTATGCGAGTGATATTAATTGGGCCCTTCATCCGAATTATTCATCTCTCTCCGCTCTCCCTCTGCGTTCTCTGCGTTCTCTGCGGTTAAATCATTCCGATGCAACCGGAACTGATCTGACGAAGTGGCGGTTTTTATTGTGAAGTATCGTAAAAAAATATAAAAATAACATTTAGTAGTCACAGTGGAAAAACGTTGTGCTGTACTTGCCTTTGTGAACCATAAAACCTGTACAACTATTACCCAGCAAAGTTATTTAAACGCCACTTTTTCCCTTCTCCCCTTTTGCACCTTGCAAAGCAAAAATCGGAGTTTGAGCAGATTTCCCCTTCAGAGCAACAGATCCCAAAGCCTCGCAAATGAAGTTTAGCTCGATCGACTCACACACCCTTTCGCCAATCAAAATTTGGTTTTCCGCCGCCTTGCTCATCAACCGAGCAGCAGTATTCACCGTATCACCGAGGATATTAAACTCCCTGCGCCCTCGCGGTTCCCCAACCTCAGCAGCAAACACCGGCCCCCGCGACAGCCCAATTTGACAGCTTACTTTTACTTCTTCACCCGCAATAATTACCAGAGGCCAACCTACAATCAGATCTCGGATTGCAATCGCCGCACTAGCCGCGCGGCTGGCATCATCCGTGTGAGCGTCAGGTACGCCAAAATAAATCAGCATATCCGAACCGTCTAAGTGCGCCGTTACTTTTTGCAACACGCCTCCTTTAGCTGACACTACAGCATCAATCGACGCAAACACCCGAGAAAAAGCCACTATCAGATTGACTTCTTCCTCCAGCGAAGCTTTGTCTACAGACTCTGGTAAACCAATCAAGTTGACAAACATCACCGTCGGTTCAGGAAAATCCGGCGGAATTTTCCGCCTGTCTGCATTTTCCACCAGCAGTCTCAGGATAGTTTTGGGAATATAACTAGCAAGGGGTTCAAGCCGATTCACAGCTTCCCCGATTTCTTTTACCAAGCCCGCCACGCTGCGATCGAGCAATACCGAACTCGGCATCCGTCGCCCAGTCAAAGTGATATCATACTCTCCGAGGCGATCGTCCGTTAAATCGTCCGCCACCAAAAAATAACCCGGTTTCCCGGGTTCAAAACGAAATTGCTCTCCCAAACACTCCCTAGCAATTTCAGTCACACACACCCGCCCCACAGTCCCAGAACCCTCAGCTTGCTTAGCTTGCTGGACTGAATGCCCCAGCAGTACGTGAGCCATCCGCAGCGGCGTACCGATGTCAGCACTAATATAGCGGCCGCAGTGGATGCCCACCCGCATCCTCAAAGACAAAACACCCCGCGCCGTTTCAATATTGGCAAATTCAGCCATCGCCCGCTGCATCCGCAAACCCGCCCGCACCGCCCTGGCTGTATCCTCTTGGTAAACTCCTGACGGAAACTGCACCAGCATCGCATCTCCGGTAAACTCCAGCAAATCCCCGCCCGATTTGCTGACAATTTCAATCATCGAGGCAAAATAGTCGTTAATCACGCCCAGCAGGCTTTCAGCTCCCTTGCGCCCCTGGGTAGCATTCGCTTCCAACAACGAGGTAAACCCTGCCAAATCTGTGAACAGCAAGGTGCCTGTTTGCCACTGGTAGCGCACCTCGCCTGGGTTGGGCGGAGATTCGGACACGAGCCTGGGTACGTAGTCGTGGAGAATGTAGCGCAGAGTTCGCAGGTGCTCGAAAACCCCCATTAGCGTTGCGGGGGACGGATCTACCCACGCAGCAGCGTACAGTTGAGCCGAAAGGAGCGATCGCAGTCGCAGTTCGATCGCAGCCAGGGGAGGATTGTAGGTTAATCTATTAATAATTTCCACCTAAGTTTATTCTTAAAAAATAGGGTAAGTTCTATTGATCGAGATGCTACACCAGTAACTCGACCTATACCATTATGATAAGTTTCCAGTGACTCCATACCAGCCAAACCCACAACCCACTAGAGAAACTTCCGAACGTCACAGCTTGCTAGCTCCCGATTTGATCCGAGCTGCTCGATCGGCCTATGGTATGTATCTGAAAGTGCATTCCGAGCAGATGCAGCGTCCGGCGGGTGTAGTTGTCAGTCAAGGAAGCGATCGAGGTCAGCTAATTTTTGCTTCGCAGCCGATTTTATTGCCCGGTGAACGTTTTGTTACTTTTGAGGAAATTGAATCTCAAATGTATTAATTGCTAATTGGTCATTGGTGGTAATTGGTAATTGATAATTAAGCATTGGGCATGAGGAATTGGTAATTAGTCACTAATATTATGTCCGCTCGAACGCTCGCACTAAAATAGGTTTCTAGTGAAGAGCCATGTTTTCAGGATTTTATGAAAACTTGCATTCTTGACTATTAATACCTTTTATGATGGGTAATTGACCGTACAGGCTCTAACAACTGAGAACTAACTATTGAGAAGTAACAAGTGATACATAACCCCAGTCAACAGTGAACAGTCAACAGTCAACTTAATGGAAATAATCTTTAATTGCCTTGTCATGGCGATCGTCTTTATTGTCGGATCGGCTATTGGCAGCTTTCTAAATGTGGTAGTCTATCGGTTGCCTGCGGGTTTGTCGGTGATCAACCCTCCTTCTCGCTGTCCCAAATGTTTAAATCAACTCAGAAATTACGAAAATATACCCGTTTTCGGTTGGCTGTGGCTCCGGGGCCGCTGCAATCACTGCCGCAGCCGGATTTCTGCCCGCTATCCGTTGGTGGAAGCAGCTACGGGTTTGCTGTTTTTGCTAATCTTCTGGCGGTTTGGCGTAACAGTGCAAACTCTGGGTTTTTGGGCTTTGTTTAGCTGGCTGTTGGCTTTGTCTTTGATTGATTGCGATACAATGACTTTGCCTAATTCTTTAACTCGATCGGGTTTGGTGCTCGGATTGGTTTTCCAAATGGCGAAAGGTTTGTGGCCGACATTTAGTCCGATCGACTCGGTAAACTATCTGGTACTCGATGGGATCGCGGGAGCAGTTGTCGGGTTGTGGCTGTTTGACGCGATCGGACTCGCCGGGACGATCGGGCTGAAGCAGAATGCTATGGGCGCCGGAGATACCAAATTAGCCGCCTTGATGGGAGCTTGGCTGGGCTGGAAATACTTGCTGCTAGCGGGATTTATTGCCTGTTTAGCGGGGGCTTTTGCCGGTGGCGGGGCGATCGCCCTTGGCTGGCTCGATCGGCGTCAACCCATGCCTTTCGGCCCGTTTCTGGCTCTCGGTACAGCAATTACTGCTCTGTGGGGCGAAGCGATCTTATCTACTTACTTCCAGTTGTTTTTCCCGAATTTTAGTTTCTGATGTGCCCGTAGTCAGGCGCGATCGAACATAATATTGTCTCAAAAATTGGTAAAATTGTTCCGTGTCTTGGATTACACTTACAACTACTAGCTTTCGTTGGGAAGCGGAATTAATGCA
Organism: Microcoleus sp. B5-D4; assembly: GCF_036705145.1. NCBI lineage: Bacteria > Bacillati > Cyanobacteriota > Cyanophyceae > Oscillatoriales > Microcoleaceae > Microcoleus > Microcoleus sp. B5-D4. Next base: position 21,067 of record NZ_JAUBTV010000090.1, read on the forward strand.
GCAGCTCCTAGCTGCTCATGAAATCCCGGCCCGGATTGTAGACTTGGGCATAGCATCTTATTTCGGGGCTGGAAGTGCTACAGCCCTGCAAGTTCTCCCACAACACCAGCGAACAGCATGGCTCCTCATCAGTCCAGTTGAAGAGGACAATAGTCAGTAGTCAAGTCTGTTGTTTATTGTCTGTTGTTATGGTTATTGGTTATTAGTTATTAGTTATTAGTTATTGGTAGCAGCTAACAACTCACAAATAACAACAGCCAACAGTCAACAGTCAACAGTCAACAGTCAACAGTCAACAGTCAACAGTTAACAAATACCAAGTTTTAATGTCTCTATTTGATTGGTTTGCAAATCGACGAAAATCAGTACCGAACTCCCAAGAACGGCCGGAACGAGAAATTGCGGACGGACTTTGGAATAAATGCGAAGCTTGCGATGCCCTGAGTTATACCAAAGACCTGCGAGCAAATCAAATGGTTTGCTTGGAATGCGGGCATCATATCAGAGTTTACAGTGACGATCGCATCGAGCAGTTGATCGATCCCAATACCTGGGTGCCCCTTAACGAAGGACTGCACGCCACCGATCCCCTGAAATTTCGCGATCGAAAAAAATATAGCGATCGACTCCGAGAATTTCAAGAAAAAACAGGCCACCTAGACGCCGTAGAAACCGGCATCGGCAAACTCGAAAATTTGCCAGTCGCCCTCGGAGTCATGGAATTTCAGTTCATCGGCGGCAGCATGGGCTCAGTAGTCGGAGAAAAGCTGACTCGCCTCATCGAACACGCCACGCGGGAACGCTTGTCCGTAATCATTGTCTGCGCTTCCGGTGGTGCAAGAATGCAAGAAGGAATGCTCAGCTTGATGCAAATGGCTAAAATTTCCGGGGCTCTGGAACGCCACCGGGAAGCGAGACTGCTTTACATCCCGATTTTGACCCACCCGACCACCGGCGGCGTCACCGCCAGTTTTGCCATGCTGGGAGACATTATAATTGCAGAGCCAAAAGCTACTGTGGCCTTTACGGGCGGCCGGGTAATCGAACAAACTCTGCGGGAAAAGCTGCCGGAAAATTATCAAACTTCCGAATACTCCTTCGCCCACGGTTTTGTAGACTTGATTGTACCCCGGACTCAATTAAAGAAAACTCTTGGTCAGCTCATCAGCCTCCACCAGCCACAGCCTTTCTTGGCAGACTCGGAATTTCCCGCCCTCAATGGCAGCGATAGCCACGCTTTGCCCCCGCAGACTCACGCTTTCAAACTTTCTCCCTAAGCTGCCGCGCCGGAGGATTGTCTGTTGGTGAGTGGGGGCCCAGAGGGAAATTGCTGAGGAATTGCTCAAAACCAGGCTTCTACCAAAAATATTTAGTTTGGTAACGAGACGTTCACGCAGACACCGGGTTTTGAACCTCGCGCCCGCAACTCCTATTGGTAATAACGACCCAGCAGTGGGATGATATTGATCGGAAGTTGATTGGCCCTGAAGTTAGGCTGGGCAAAAATGCCTAGTCGCAGTTAGCGGTTAGTTAGCTTGCGATCGAACAAAATCTCAGAACAAACTAACAGAACAAGCTAACAGCGCTTTCTAAAATTGTCCGGCTTTCAGTTAATAGCCGTCAACTCAATTTTGACCTGTCAGCGACCTAAAAATTATGGGTTTTGCAGACCTGTCCATCGCAGAAATAGCAGAGGACTTCAACGTCCCTGTTGAAGAAGTGATCCGCTTGTGCGATGAGTTGGAAATTGCCTACAAGCACCCTCAAACCCGTTTGGCTTTGGAGGATGTTAAGGCAATTATGTCCACTCTCGAAAAAAGGCGCGACTCAAAACTTCTTGCAGATTAGATCGCAAAATTCCTCTACCTTTAAAGGTATGGCTGCACAAACTTTCGCCAGTTGTTGCAGAAAGAGGGAATTTTGAACACAAATCTGTTTGCCAGGTATGATCTCTTAGCGTTCAATAATTTGCCGGATTTTTTTAAGGAGAACCATGCTTAAAAGATATTTCATTGCTCTGACCGCTGTATTCTTGAGCTTTCAGTTATTTGTCAGCAGTGCGATGGCTGTCGAACTGAGTCCTGAACTTCGCACTGTGACTTTGAATGACAAGGGTGCTCCAGTGGTGCTGAGCCTCAAACAAGTTCAGCAAGGCAAACGCCTGTTCAATTCGGCTTGCGCTCAATGTCACGCTGCGGGCATGACAAAAACTGACCCGAACGTGAATTTGAGCCCGGAAACTCTGGCTTTGGCCAACCCGCCCCGGAATAATATTGAGTCGCTGGTGGACTTTATGAAAAATCCCACCACTTACGACGGGTTTGAGGAAATTTCGGAACTGCATCCGAGTATGAAGAGTGCGGATATTTTCGCTGAGATGAGAAATCTCTCGGATGACGATTTGTACGCGATTGCCGGTCACATTCTGTTGCAGCCAAAAATTGTCTCCAAGCAGTGGGCTGGTGGCAAAGGCGCTCGCTAATCGATTTTAGATTTTAGATTTTAGATTTTGGATTTTGGATTGGGAGATGGCTGAAGTTCGGCAAGGATTGCTGGCTGGTCGTTTTTCGCTCTAAAATCTGAAATCTAAAATTTACCTCCTGCTCATTGATTATCGCAAAAGGTTGTAGTCCCTCATGCTGCGTCGTGGTGCTTTTGTCTGCTTTCTGTTGGGGATGTTAATTATTTTGCCACTCGTGCTGTTGGCTCCTCAACCTGTTTTGGCTGCTGCCGATTCTTACGTGAATAGGTATTTACAAGCCAGCGAACCTGTGGCTCTGGAGTTGGACTCTGAGGGACATACTCGCTTGTTTTCGGCGTTTGATTTGTCTGCGGGCAAGGTATTGTTCGAGCAAAATTGCCTGAATTGTCACGTCGGAGGAGCTAATTTGCCCGATCCGACGATATCTCTGTCTTTGGCTGACCTCAAGGGGGCAACGCCTCCCCGCAACAACATCAATAGTCTGGTGGCGTATCTGAGAGAACCGATGACTTATGACGGTACTGAGGAGACTTTTTGGTGCCGCCAAGTGCCGGAAAGCTGGATGCCACAGGCTGAGATTGAAAATTTAGCGGCTTTTGTGATCCGGGCGGCTCAGAAAGCTCCGGGCTGGGGCGTGGAGAATTTTGAGAGTTGAATTGCCACTGCCAAAAAGTGGTAAATTACTCGGAAGAAGGCGATACGACTGCGCGATCGCGCCTGTTAAAACAGGTAAAATATCTAAAGAATCACCCTTTGCGTGTCCATTAGAGGAGAACTGCGTTGAAAAGACTCTTATCGATCGCCCTATTAGCGTTCGCAATTTTTACCGTCGGCTTTGGTCGCCCTGCTTTGGCAGGTGATGCTGTTAAAGGAGCTAAAATCTTTAGCTCGAACTGTGCTGCTTGTCACATCGGTGGCGGCAACGTGGTTATGGCGATGAAAACCTTGAAAAAGAGTGCTCTTGAGAAGTACGGCATGAATTCTCTGGAAGCTATTACCACTCAGGTAACTAAGGGCAAAAATGCTATGCCTGCTTTCGCCGGCCGCTTGAAGCCCGAACAAATCGAGGATGTAGCAACTTACGTGCTCCAACAATCTGAGAAAGACTGGAAAGGCTAAACTGCCTCTTTGAAGTCGGGAAGCCTGGGCGGGTTTGATTTAATTTAAAACTTGTCCTCCCGATCGCACCCTCTCTCACCCTTTGGCGAATAAACATCGGTTTGCAGCGATCTTAACCTATTTGGGAAAGCGCGTCAGAAATCCGATTTTTATGAGTTCAAGGGCGAGGGAGGGACATTTTATTTTAGATTTTAGATTTTAGATTTTGGATTGCAGATTTTAGATTTTAGATTGCAGATTTTAGATTGCAGATTTGAGATTGCTAAATGCTGACTTTGTATAAACTGTCAAGCACCTAATATTAAGATTCATGTATGGAAGCCAGTCATAAATTGGGGTGGTGTGCTAGGATGTAAACCCTTTACTAGCAAAGCCTTGAAATCCAAATTAAAGTCGATCGGGGATCTGGAATCTACACCTGCCATGAACGTAAAAACATCAGCCAAAGTTAAAACTCAAGTTAAAACTCTCGGAGACGCTGCATCTGGGGCGATTGAGAAATATTTCCGCAAAACTGTAGAGCACGAGGCTGAAGTTCTCAAAGACCAAGACGCGGAAGAACTTCATCAAATGCGCGTGGGATTGAGACGTTTGCGATCGGCTGTGACTGGTTTTGCTCCGGTTTTAGATTGGCCAAAAGAGGCTTCTGAACGTAAAATTGGTAAGGTGGGGCGGATTCTGGGAACGCTCAGGGATTTGGATGTGATGCTCGAAAGTCTCCAAAATCGCTATTACCCGAATTTGCCGACTGACGAACAGGAAGTTTTGGATAAGGCTTTGTCGAATTTGCTCAAACAGCGCCACCGGGCTTTGAAAGGGGTGAGGGCGATTTTAGAGCACAAAAGCTACGAATCGCTGAAGCAGTCGATCAAGGATTGGTTGGAAGAACCGAAGTTTCAGGCGATCGAACATTTGCCAATTGCTGAGGTTTTGCCGGATTTACTGTTACCTCAAGTCAGCGAGTTTTTTCTCCATCCGGCTTGGCTGTTGGGTACAGAATATGAAGATGGCAAAGTTAAAATTGCTAAGGATTTGAATGCTGAGGCTGTCGAAGAGAAGTTAGCAGCCGAGGGAACTATTCTGCACGATTTGCGGAAGCAAGCTAAGCGGGTTCGCTATTTGATGAATCTGTTTGGCGATTTTTACAGCGAGACTTACGAAGTTTATGTCGAAGATGTGAAAGCTATTCAGGAATGTTTGGGCGATATTCAAGACAGTGAAGTTTTAGGCGAGTTTCTGACAGATTTTGTCGATCGCGATCTGAAAAAAGAGTTGCCGAAGTTGGCGGGTTTGTTGGCCGAAAATCGCTATGCAGCTTGGCAAAAATGGCAGGTTTTGCAGCGCAGGTATTTGAGTTCGGAAATTCGGCAAGGTTTGCGATCTGCTTTAATTCATCCTGTGGTTGAAGATGCTGCTAATGGAAAATTGCCCCAGGAAAGTTAGGTTTTCAGGCCCAGAGAATGCGATCGACTGGCGGGAGGGACTAAAAGAGGGATATTTGTAGGGACACAGCCTTGCAGTGTCCTTCATTGTATAACTCAATAAAGGGCGATCGCTCTTGGGGAGAGGTTCAAGAAAAAACCTTAACAATTATTCTTTCCAGTAACGAGTTAAAACCCGAATTACTTCACGAGTGTGAAGTAAAAGAAAGGGCGATCGCGTTTTTTACCATAGAAAATCAGGACTGCAACCACTTCATAAACTTATTCGTCGCAGTACCAATCGACTCTCCCACCTGTTTCTTCAACCGCCACCGCTGAAATGCTTGTTCGTAATCTTCGCCTTCAGTTTGATAAACATTCCAAGCATTCAGCGACAATCCTAATCCCCAGGTTAGTAAAATGAACAGTGACCAAGAAAGCTCGTGCGAACCTGCTAGATTAAACAAAACTAAAAAAGTATTGATAATGCCGTACTTTGTCACATTTTTCTGCAATTTGCGACGACGGTAAGAGTTAAAAACCAGCTTTTCTTGAACTTCTCCTCTAGTTGCTAACCATTGCTGTTCCGCCGCTACAATATCCTGTTCGGAAATGCCCAATTCCGCTGCAATCTCGAAAAGCTGCACTCTGGATAATTCCCCTTCATCTTGTCGGCGTGCGATCGCAAGCTGTAAAATACCCTGAGCATCCTCTGAACCGTAAATTTGACTTATTTGACTTTCATTGGTTGCCATAACAAGTTTCCTATAATTCCTGACATCCTTTCTATGATAGATATAGACGCAGTTAAACGACAGGTAGTGAAATTGGCGGATTTCAACACCCGGACACTTGAGTGAGACTCCTGACTATGGGAAGGGAAATCGAAGCACCGATATATAGCCTTTCTCAGTAACATGAGGTATACCGAAACCCTGTAGTGTCAAGCTTTCCAGGTCAAAATTCGTACCTCATCTTTCTGAGAAAGGCTATATTACCTCAACTTTAAACTAATTAATTTGCCGAACTTTGACTAATTTTGCTATCTCGTTTCAACATAAATTGATAAAATATCCCAAACAAAATCACCGCAATCATTCCCACGACTAAAGAACCTTCACCCTCATGCCAATATTTAAACAAATCTAGGCGCTTAGATGCAACTAACAATGCCATTCCCGCCACTCGAAAAACATTAATAATAAAACCAAAAAGGACAGCGACACCTATTACCAAAGCCTTATTTTGTTTAGTAGGAAACATCACCAAACAAACTACAGCTAAACCTAATAAGTAATTCATTGCCTCTATACCCGAACAACCCCCATTTACCAACACCCTTCCTGTCGGTAAAGCAACATAATTACCGTCACGTGTTACATCAAAACCGACATACCACAAAGAATAATAAGCAAATTTAGCAGTAAGCGAGGTAATAAAAGGCACTAAAGGTGACGTAATGACACTGGGGGTGCCATGAAAAAATAGTATTACCAATTCACGCCAATATAGTTTTAAGTTCTGAAAACCTACCGCAAGTAGGCTCAAACCTAAACCCGACAAAAAAGGTGCAAGTCTTAAAAAAGGATCGATTTTACTGGAAACCCCAGCACTTTGAAATAAGATAAAAGCGATTAATAGCGTCCCTGCTACTCTCGATAATAGGTCACTTTGTATCTCACTCTTTTTGAGAATATCCTGGTTGTCCCAAAGCAGGGAACCCACAGCGCACCAAAAAACTATACTCATCCAAAAATGAGCAACATCGTCCACTTTCCACAGGAGTGTCATATTCAGAGTTACTAAAGCTGTGGCGATAATCAGGGTAAGCTCATCTAATTTGGTATAAATTGTACTTGACAAAACAAACAAAATACACAGGTAGCCCGCTCGTCATT